>CALIEI010000001.1 GCA_938022165.1 uncultured Saprospiraceae bacterium
GAGTGAATATAAATTTCATCATATGCCCTTAGCCGCAGTATTGCCCATATTGAGTAAAGTACAGAATGATGCAGAGACCTCACGTTCTATGATCATGGCTAAGATGGCAAGTCTCACTGGCGGTAAGAATATCAAGCTAAATAATTTCTTTCCTGTGATTGTACCAGAGAAAAGCTATGTCATCAAAGGTGAACCGTTTAAAGCAAGAGTAACTATTGGCGCTTATTCAAATGAATTTGCTAAAACATCATCTGTGTATATCAATGGCCAGAAAGTAAGATTAGGTGCTGATGGTTGGGGTGATTATTCCCAAATGGCTACTGGCACTGGTCCACAAAATTTAAGGATGCAGGCCAAAGTGCTTAATCCGCATACAAATGAAAGTTTCGAAGAGTTTGATGATTTCACTTATGAAGTAGGGGCTAGGTCTGCAGCTGTTTCTGCCACTAAGATGAATTTATTGTACGTAGGTGTAGAAAATCCATTAGATATTTCAGTAGCAGGAGCGAACTCTAATTCCGTAAAAGTAAAATGCGAGGGCTGTAAATTGCAAAGAAAAAACAATCAATATATTGCGACAGCTACAAAACCTGGAATTGCTAGAGTGATGGTTTCGGCAGAAGGATTTCCGGATACTCCTTATGAATTTAGAGTTAAAAGAATTCCTGACCCAATTGCAAAACTAGGTGATGGACTCCAAAAGCATGGTGGCTCAATGGGTAATGGAGAATTTAAAATTTACAAAGGTCTCGACGCTTATTTAAAAGATTTTGAGTTTGAAGCACAATGCAGCATTGTTGGTTTTTTATTAACCAGACATAAGAAAAACGATGATCCTATTTCATCAAGAAATGCAGGAGAAAAGTATAATTCGCAATCGCAAAGACTAGTAGAAAAAGCGAGTTCTGGCGATCATTATTATTTTGATGATATTATGGCCAAATGCCCTGGAGATACACGAGGTAGAAAGTTACCATCTATGGTATTTAAGATCAAATAAACTCAAATTTCTAAACCTAATTAGTAAAATAGATTCTTTTATCTTGCGTTTACCTAAAAACGAAATAAATGAACTTTAGAATCTTAATACCAGCTTTTTTATCTTTCTTCTTGACCTGTCAATTCGCTTATTGCAATCATGATTCAATTGCAAAAACCAATATTTACCTCTTGGCAGGTCAAGGAGCAGATGAAAGGCTATTCAAGAACTTGGATTTTCCAGATCAATACAAGGTAAATTATATCGAATATTCAATTCCTACTTCGGAGAAAAGCTTGGAAGAATATGCTTGTACATTATCTAATCAGATCGATCAGAGTAAGCCATTTATACTTATTGGCGTTTCACTAGGAGGCATGCTGGCTACAGAAATGTGTGATTTTATGCACCCTTTAAAAACCATCATTATAGCTAGTGCAAAAAATGCAAACGAACTGCCTAGGACTTTCAAATTTCAGAAGAAAGTGCCTTTATATAAATTAGCTGGCAAGTCAAATGTAAAGTGGGGCGCTAGATTCTTACAGCCTATCGTAGAGCCAGATCGCAGGCGGGAAAAAGACACCTTCAAAGCTATGCTAAAAGACAAGGACCCAGAATTTTTACTGAGGACAATACCTATGATAATGACTTGGGAAAGAGAGCAAAGCTGTGACGAGATTATCCATATCCATGGCACAAAAGACCATACAATCCCTTTCAAAAATGTACAGAGTGATTACCAAATACATGGAGGATCACATATGATAACTTTGACTGAAAGTGACAAGTTAAATAGAATTCTGAATGATATCCTTTAGTGTAATCCGTTTAAAACAAAATTAGGGTAGCTACCTTCTCATAATATTTTGATACATTAGCAATGCCGAATTTTCGGCCTGAGATTTTGTAATTGAATAATATGAGATTTGTTATACTTGGGCTACTTACTTGCCTTCTTTTTTCGAATAGTAGTGCTCAAAAAATTGATGTTGCTAAGCTTGAGAATCTAAAAATGCGAAATATCGGCCCAGCTGGTATGAGTGGTCGTGTGACCTGCATTGATGTTAATCTTTCTGCACCAGAAAATATTTTTATCGGGACTGCCTCTGGAGGAGTCTGGCATTCCAATAGTGGTGGAGTCCGTTGGGAACCTATCTTTGATGAAGCCCCTTTACAATCAGTTGGTTCTCTTGCCATCAATCAACAAAATCCAGCAGAAATTTGGGTAGGTACTGGAGAGGGGAATCCGAGAAATTCTCAAAACTCTGGTGAGGGAATTTTCAAATCTATCGATGGAGGTAAAACTTGGAAATTGATGGGCTTAGAAAATACTCGTGTGATACACAGAATCATTATAGATCCAAATAATACGGACATCGTCTATGCAGGAGTACAAGGCCAATCCTGGGGAAGCAATACTGAAAGAGGAGTATTTAAAACAATCGATGGAGGAAAGACCTGGAATAAGATTCTGTATGAAAACGAAAATACTGGAATTGCTGACTTAATTATGGATCCTTCCAATCCGAATAAGTTGATTGCTGCAATGTGGGAGTTCGGAAGAAAACCATGGACATTTAAGTCTGGAGGTCCAGGTTCTGGATTGCATATTACTTACGATGGAGGGCAAACCTGGAAAAAACTAAATGCAAAAGAAAATGGATTGCCAAAGGGAGACCTTGGCCGAATAGGAATTTCCTTTGCACCCAGTAAGCCTAATATCTTGTACGCTTTAATTGAGGCAAAAGAAAACGGCCTTTATAAATCAACTGATGGAGGTGAAAATTGGAAACTAGTTTCCAAAAAGAATATTGGAAATAGACCATTTTATTATGCTGATATTTTTGTTGATAGTGGAAATGAAAACCGCTTGTGGAATCTCTGGACATATGTATCTAAAAGTGAAGATGGAGGAAAGACTTTCGAGACTATACTTGACTACGGCAAAGGAGTGCATCCTGATCACCACGCATTTTGGCAACATCCGGATGATCCAAACTATATGATCGAGGGGAATGATGGAGGTATAAATATTTCAAGAGACAATGGTGTCAATTGGCGGTTTGTAGAGAATATTCCCGTAGCTCAGTTTTATCATATCAATTACGATATGGAGATTCCTTACAACATTGGTGGTGGAATGCAAGACAACGGTTCTTGGGTTGGACCAAGTAGTATTTGGAAGCGTGGAGGAATACGTAATGCAGATTGGAGAGAAGTGATGTTTGGGGATGGATTTGATATGGTATTCAAGCAAGACGATAGTAGATATTTATGGTCTATGTCTCAAGGTGGTTTTTTAGGCTTTGTAGATCGAGAAACGGGGTATACACATTTTGCAAAACCCTTGCATCCGGATGGGATAGAATTGAGATTCAATTGGAATGCAGCTTTAGCGCAAAATCCATTTGATAAAGAGAGTATATATTTTGGTAGCCAATTTGTGCACAAAAGCATGGACAATGGTAAAAGTTGGAAAATTATATCTCCAGACTTGACCACAAATGATAGTACTAAAATTAATCTTGGATTTAAAACAGGAGGCCTTACACCAGATGTGACAAGAGCGGAAAATCATGCTACTATTTTATCTATTCTACCAAGCCCTGTAGACGAGGATGTTGTTTGGGTAGGTACCGATGATGGCAAATTGCAATTAACTAAAGACGGAGGGAAAAACTGGACAAACCTTGCCAGTCGAATGGTTGGAGCTCCAAAAAATTGTTGGATTCCTTATATCGAAGTGTCCCAAAAAAATGCAGGCGAAGCCTTTGTTGTTGTCAACAATTATAGACAAAATGATTGGAAACCTTATTTATATCATACTACTAATTATGGTCAAACTTTTAATAGAATAGCTGGGCCAAACGAAGTCAAAGGGCACACTTTATCTCTAGTCCAAGATCCAGTAGAGGAGAACCTTTTATTTTTAGGTACAGATTACGGATTATACTTTTCATTAGATAAGGGAAAGAATTGGAACAAGTGGATGAAAGATTACCCAAGTGTTTCTACAAGAGATTTAAAAATTCATCCTCGAGATCATGATTTGATTGTAGGAAGCTTTGGTAGAGCAGCATGGATATTTGATGATATAGCTGTTTTTAGAGCCTTGGCTAAAGACAATGCCAAACTGCTAGATGAAAAATTTAGTGCCATTTCTTCAACTGTAGGATATCAAGCAAATATTAGATCGGTAGATGGTGTTCGTTTTACAGCAGACGCTAGCTTTTTAGGTCAGAATAAATCGGCTAATCCATTGATAACCCTTTGGGTAAAAGAAAAAGAAGAAAAAGATAAGATAGAAAATCCAAAGGCAAAGCGATCTAAGAAAGAAATGAAAGATGCTATGGGGAAGAAGGATAATGACAAAGAGGAGAAAGGCAAAAAAGGTAAAAACGATAAAGTTAAAATACATGTCTTAGATAGCGCTTCTGACACCTTGAGTACATTTTCTAGAAAGCTAAAACCAGGCATGAACCGCATCGGGTGGAATATGAATAGAAATGGAGTGCGCTTTCCTTCTTGGCAAGAACCCAAAAAAGATAGCGACCCTCCAGGGAACGGTGCGCCGGTAGTGCCAGGCACTTATAAAATGATCTTCGATTATCAGGGCAATAAAGACTCATTAGAGGTAGAAGTAAAACTAGATCCTAGATTGGACTTAACGGCTAGTCAAGTTGCTGAAAAAGAAAAAATGGTTAGAGCATTTTATGGCACTATTGAGACAGCATCAGATGCATTTAATAGATTGAAAGAAGCCAATAAAACCATTGACCTAGTAAATAAACAAATGGAAAATGCTCCTGATTCAATAAGAACACAAATAAAAGAAATGGGCAGTACGCTTCAAGACTCCATCAAAATACTGCAACATCTATTTATTTCTCCCGAGGATGCAAAAGGTATTCAGAGAAGAGACGATAGAATCAACTCTTATTTGGGTACGGCACAAAGGTATTTATTTAATGCACAGGGGCAACCCAGTCAGATGGCTGATATAGCACAAGAGCAAGCGCAGAAAAAGCTAACAAAAGCATTAAAATTAATCAATGATTTGTTTGAAAAAGACTGGCCGAGCTATCAAGATAAAGTAGAAGCTGCTAAGCCTCCACTATTTAAAAGTTATGAAAGGATTGAATTAAAAAATTGATAACCTGCTGCAGATTAGAGTATATGCAATACAGTAAATTGACTCAATAAAGTCATCGTGATAAATAAAAGGAGAATATTTTTTCAACAGTTAATAACAGGAAGTGCTTTCTTGGCCGCTTATCCGTGGCTTGCTCAATTGAAGAATATATTTGAAGAGATCGATCTTGAAAAAAACGAAGAGCGTTATTGGAAAAAAATTCGGAACCAATACTCACTCAGTAAAAAATATATTGACCTCAACAATGCTGGGGTTAACCCGCAATCAAAAGTAGTACAAGAGTCTGTTAGCTTTTATGAGAAATTAAGCAATGAAATACCTTCGCTTAATATGTGGCAGATCATAGATAAAGATAAAGTAATAGTTAAGCAGGCACTTGCTGAAATGATAGGTTGTGCACAAGAGGATCTTGCTATACAGCGCAATACTACAGAAGCGCTAGAAACTATCATTTTTGGAGTGCAGTTGAAAAAGGGTGATGAAGTCGTACTGAGTAAGCACGACTATCCGCACATGAAGTTTGCTTGGAATCAGAGAGCTGAAAGAGATGGCATCAAATTAAAATGGGTAGAGTTGGACTTACCTAGTTCTGATCCTCCCTATATTTTAGAGCAATTCAAAAGTCAAATAACAAATCAGACTAAGATGGTATGTATTACACATATCACGAATTGGAATGGACAAGTTTACCCTATCAAAGAGATAGCAACCTATGCAAAATCTCAAGGAGCAGATGTGCTAGTTGATGCTGCTCATACCATAGGGCAAAGAAATATAAATGTAAGTGAACTAGATATTGACTATCTAGCAAGTAGTTTGCATAAATGGCTAGGAGCTCCTTTTGGTACTGGAGTATTGTATGTAAAAAAGGGAAAAAGAAGAGATGTTTACCCATTGTTTGCAGGTCCTAATGGTAAAGCAAAAGGAATGCACAAATTTGAGCACCTTGGCACGCACGCAGTTTCTCATGAAAGATCCATTTTGCCCGCCATTATATTTTGTAATAGTATAGGCATCGAGCGCAAACGAAAAAGGCTTCAATATCTCAAAATGTATGTAGTCGATCAGATAAAAACTTTGCCTAGAGTGGAAATTCTTAGTCCACTTGATGCAGAGAATGGATCTGCAATTTTACTATTCAATATAAAGGGTATAGATAGTGCCCAACTTTGCAAAGATCTAAAGATCCAATGGAAAATACATACCACTATTTCAAGAAACGAAAACCTTGATGGTATAAGAATCTCGCCAAATGTGTTCACTCAAACTTCAGAATTAGATAAATTTATTGAAGCAGTGCGTACCTTTGTAGTATAAGATTCAAATTAAATGAAAAATATCCTTTTACTATTAGCGTTTGCTTGTGCTATAATTTCTTGTAACAACACTCCGAACGCTGAAAAAAAATCAGCCTCTTCCTCAAGTGGACCAAAAAGTATTTCGAAGATCACCGGCCAAACGATGGGCACCACATACAATATCACGAGTGATTTGGCCAATCTATCACAGATCAAATCCAAGATTGACGCCTTGCTAGTAGAGATCAATAATGAGGTATCTACTTATGAAGAAAATTCCTTTATCAGTTTGTTTAATAAAGCAGAAAAAAAGGTAGTCTTGCAGAACACACGAAACTATGAAAAGGAGCATCCACATTTTAAGATAAACTATGATGTCGCAAGAGAGGTGTATCGAAAAAGTAGAGCAGCATTTGATCCTACTGTTATGCCACTAGTGAACTATTGGGGATTTGGACCAAACAAAAAAAATCCTGAGCAAATTGATAAAGCCAAATTAGAAGAAATTAGAGCCGATGTTGGATTTGTAAAAGTGGACAAAAATACGGTCTCAAGTGAGAGAAAGAAATACCTAATAAAAAACCGCCCTGGAATACAGTTAGATTTTTCTGCTTTAGCAAAAGGATACGCAGTTGATAAAGTGGCAGAGTTATTAGAAAAAGAAGGATCCAAAAACCATCTAGTTGAAATAGGTGGTGAAGTAAAAGTGAAAGGTAAAAATGAAAAAAATGGTTTTTGGATTATTGGAATAAACAGACCAGAGACAGATGCTGCATTAAATTCCGTATTCAAAAAAATGCAAATTACAGATATGGCCATGGCTTCTTCAGGTAACTATCGTAACTATTTTAAACTAAATGATAAAATTTATAGCCATACCATAAACCCTCGTACAGGCTATCCAGAACAAAGCAACCTGCTCAGCACCACCATCTTAGCGAAGGATTGTATTTACGCTGATGCTTATGCTACTGCTTGTATGGTACTAGGCTTGCAAGAGGGAAGAGAGCTTATAGACAGTGTGGATGGAGTAGAAGCCTATTTTATTTATACTGATGAAAAAGGACAGCTGGCTGAATTGCAAACTAATGGGGCTTCTTTCTATCTTGTGGACTGATCACAGCCTGAATCTGGATATATCTTCGTTTCTCACTGTGAACTCTAAATTGTTTTAATGGAACTTAATCTTAAAAAAGAGATCATCTTTTTTGATGTAGAATCTACAGGGCTCAACGTTATCAGAGATCGCATCATACAAATAGCACTTATTAAATATTCTCCAGGCAAGCCAGAGCCAGAAGAGCTTACTTTATTGATCAATCCAGGCATCCCGATTTCTGAAGAAGCTTATGGCGTACATGGTATTTCGGCACAAGACGTAGCCAACAAACCTACTTTTAGCCAAGTAGCAGATCAGATTTATGATTTTATTGGTGACGGTGATATAGGTGGATATAATTCTGCACGGTACGATGTGCCTATTTTGATGGAAGAGTTTGCCAGAGCAGGCAAAGAGTTTTCCATGGAAGGGCGCAATAGCATAGATGTGCAACGCATCTTTTACAAAATGGAACCGCGTACCCTGAGAGCTGCTTTGCGATTTTATTGCAACAAAGAACTGGTTGGAGCACATGACGCACTCGCAGATGTAAGAGCAACTGTTGACGTATTAAAGGGGCAGTTAGATAAATATCAAGGCGTGGATCTAATTGTAGATGAACAAGAATCCATAAAAGCCCCTATAGTTAATGATATGGAGGCACTGCATAAATTCACATCAGATCTAAAGACAATAGACGCTACGCAAAGATTAAAGTATAATTCTGATGGGGTAATCATTTTTAACTTTGGAAAGTATGTCAATCAGTCTGTTGTAGACGTTATATCTAAAGACAAGAATTATTATAATTGGATATTAGCCAAAGATTTTTCGTCCCAAGTAAAACAAATAATAAAGCGGCTGTATACAGAAAATGTGCAAACCTAATTTGAAAAGATTTATAAAGCTTACACTGATACTCATTTGTATTGCGGGATTCTATGCTTGTTCTGAACCTGATATGGGTTGTTTAGACGCATTATCTTCTAATTTCGACCTTGAAGCGGACCAAGATTGCTGTGTTAGAGCGGATGAGTGTTGTTGTACTTATCCAAATCTTTCACTCGGGATTACTTACAAGTTAACTTCTCAAGACTCACTTGATGACCCTAGAACAAACTTTAAGCTTGGAGATTGCTACCCATTGGACAATCTTACAGATAGTATTCAAATAGATACATTACAGTTTTTTATATATGGGCTAAAGCCACATAATTCAGCACTGCTCGACTCCATATGTGTCACTGAAATCATGGAATACAATAGAGCCAATACTTCTGACGAAACAGAAGTCTTAAGTATTGAAGACAACTTTGCTCTTATTGATGGTATCCAGTTTAGGTATGATTTAGGGACGTATCAAAGTGATTTAGAGACCGATAGGATTGATTTTACCATTGGATTGCCTGAAAATATAGCTCAAATTAACCCTGACGATATAATCACCGATAATCTATTCAAAAATACCTATAGTGATTTATATGATCAAGCAGAGGGGATTTATGCTTCTATTAGAATAAATATTACTATAAAAAGCGGTGAAAAACAACGGAATATAATAGAAACGTATATCTACGAACAATTTACGTCTACATCTTTGCTTAACCCACTTGTTGTAAGTAAAGGAGATGATTTGAACATTCTTATGCGGATTAACGTCCTAGATATCTTTAAAGGCACTATATTTGATGTATCAAATGAAGATTTACAACTGATTATCACTAATAATATAGAAAACAGTATATCTATTTTAGGAGAATAAATATCAATACTTAGAAATTGCAGGCTAAATACTTATATATATTTATTATTTGTACTCTTCTTTTGACATCTTGTGTCGATGACGAGAATCCTGTGTCTAATCTAGACTTCGCATTTGTTGAGTTAGTTGTGAATGGTACTTATGACGGAGTACCTTTTGTAAAAAATAGATCCTATCCTTATAACAACGGGTCTACTATCCGTGTTTCTGATTTCAATTTCTTTGTTTCTGGACTTTCTGCGAATGTGAATGCTGACGAAACATTTGCACTTGACGAAGTAGAATTTATCAATCCAGGCTTATTTGAGGGAGATGAAGCAGCTGAAAGTGGTTTTGTAGTCTCTGTAGGTAGAGCACCAGTAGGAGAGTATAGAGGCTTTTCATTCGGTATTGGTCTTACCTCAGAATTTAACAAAACAACACCTGATGAATATGGTCAAAATCATCCATTAGCCAATGTTGATAGATTTGATACCAATCTCAATGGTTATAAATTCCTTACTATAGCTGGAGAAGTAGATTTGAATTCTGATGGAAATTTTGATAGCCCGTTCAATTTTGTGGTTGGTTTCGACCAAAACTATAGGGTCATTTCATCTACTGCGACTTTAGATGTTTTACCTGAAGTGACCAATACTATAGGACTAGAAGTTGATTTAAGAAAGATTTTGGATAATGGAATACGTTCCATCGATTTTTCAGAACAATTGAATACCACAAACAACCCTTCTGATGAAATTATGTTACTTTTAAATAGCAATATGCAAACTGCTATTTCAGTTAAGTAAGTAACATAATATCATAATTTGAAATACACACCCTTCATTTTTATAATATTTACCCTCTTTACCGCCTGTAAAGACGACGACATGCCTGGCAACGGCTCAGGTTCTGGTGTCAATCCAGAATGTGTTGATCTTACTGACATTGTATTTAATCCTACGACTAAGCAAATTGCGCTTCCTATTAGCTACCAGCCGATCGTTCAACCCATTGACAATGAGATGACTGATCAAGGTGTAGAGTTGGGTCGATTTTTATTTTTTGATCCTATTCTTTCTGCTGATAGTACAAAGTCCTGTGGATCCTGTCATGGCTTAGATGGGTATTACACCGATAACCTAGCGGTTAGCCCTGGGATAGACGGGATAGTAGGTACTAGAAGTGCTATGCCGCTTGTAGATTTGGTGTATGCGGAAAATGCAAAACAAGGGCTCTTTTGGGACGGCCGTGTACAAACTCTAGAAGAGCAAGCATTACTACCTGTAGAGGATCCGATAGAATTGCATGATACCTGGGATAATGTAGAAGAAAAACTAAAACGAAGTGAACGATATCCCCGAATGTTTAGAGAAGCATTTGGTATACGTGAGAATTGTGATATAACAAGAGAGTTAGCTTCAAAAGCAATTGCACAGTTTGAAAGAAGTTTGATCAATTTGGGTAATTCCGAATATGACAATGTAGTTATAAGGCAGATAGGATTCTTTTCTTCCGAATCAGCACAACGAGGTTTCCAGTTCTTCTTTGATGAAGACGACGGAGATTTTGTGCCCGATGCAGAATGTGGCCATTGCCATTCTCCGCCTTTGTTTACCGATAATTCTTTTAGGAATAACGGTTTGACATTTTTCACAGATGAGACCGCATTGAACATAGACGATTTAGGTAGATATTTAGCGACAAATGATCCCAATGATATTGGCCATTTTCGCGTGCCCTCTTTGCGAAATATTGAATTTACTGCCCCTTACATGCATGATGGCAGATTTGAAACTTTAGAGGAAGTGATGGACCATTATATTTGTGGAGTACAGCAATCTCCAACATTAGATGTCTTGATTACAAATCACTGTGATCCCAATGATACGTTTCGTTTCATTGATGAACAAGGCAAGCAGGATATTATTGCCTTCCTAAAAACGCTGAGCGACACTACTTTTTTTGATAATCCAGCGTACCAATCTCCCTTTTAGTAGAGACGCATTGTGTCTTTACTCATATATGGCAATCTTGATTTTTATTTGGGGTCATCCTGATCCCGTTGTTTACCGCCGATAAAAATCGGCTGCAAACAACAGGACAGGACCGGGTCGTCCGTTCCTTCCGTTGTATAGACGCATTGCTATGCGTCTGTACAGCGGAACCACTACCACCCCTTGCCCTTCACGGGCTTTGTCTATACGACACGCCTCCCAGAATTTTGGAATTTTGCCTCCTGAATTTTTTTTGTGAAAAAATTTCTGATTTATTCACATATACTATTCTTACAATACCAAGGCTGCATGCCCTGATTTTATTGGACACACACTCATTTGTTTAATTTTCTTTCGTCACAAATAGCAAATTTTATGGTTAATTGACTCTGTCTTTTTCTGCTAATTGTCTATGTGATTAAAATATAAATCACATCCCGCCCCCACGTGAGAAAAAAGTATTTACAACAAGACGGTATTTAATACCAAGCCCCCCGCTTGAAAATTTAAACCGCATTACACATGAGAGTATTCTCTACCTTATTATTCGTAGTCGCACTATGTGCTACAAGTTTGTCAGCGCAGTCGACCAAATCGCTGCAACAACTTAGAAGTGCACAAACCTTGACCTTACAGTTTGAGTCCATACCAAATACCAAGACGGTCAAAAAATTAGAGCAACTAGGTGTTTATTTGTCTAGCTATCTAGGTGAGAATACATATGAAGTCATACTTATGCATGGAGCTGATTTAGCTACTGCGCAAGAATTGTATGGTATGACTGAAAGCGAAAAGCAAAAAGCCTATCAAGGCATCGTTGAAGATATAGCTGCAAAGCATGCTCCGAGTCATGCGATGCATAACAACGGTACAGTAGATATAGCAATCACCTTTCATGAAGAATTAGGCCAAGAGACTATTGATGCTTTCTTAGCAGATGTGAATGGAACACTAATTAGAAATAGTGCTAAAGGTCAAATTGCAGTTATCAATGTTCCAAATGATAAAGTTGCAGATATTAATAAAGAACCTTTTGTAAAAAATATAGAATTTGAAGAAGAGGAAGTGAAGATGTTGAACTACGAAAACAAAGCCATTCAAGGAGCACATTTCGTATATGGAAATTCAGTACCGGGTATGGAGCTTGACGGTAGTGGTATTGTGATTGGAGTTGGAGATGGAGGAAAACTTGGAGAACACATAGATTTTGATTCTAAAGTTTTATTTGAAACCAATGACCATTTGCAAAATTTTGGAGCGCATGGAGATCACGTGGCAGGTACCATTGCAAGTAGAGGAAATCTTGATCCAAAACAAGGTGGCTTTGCTCCTGAGGCAAGCTTACTTATCGAAAGGTCAAGCAATATTATATATGCGTCAAATGATTTTTATGACAACTACGGAATGGTGTTGACCAATAATAGTTATGGTACCGGTTTTGATTGTGAGACCAACGGCGCCTATAACTTTACCAGTTTGACACTTGATAAACAGTTAAGAGAAATGCCAAATTTGATGCACGTTTTTGCAGCAGGGAATAATGGTGCAGCGACTTGTGATGGTTTTCCACAAGGATACAAAACAGTATTAAAGCACTACGGTTCAGCTAAAAATGTATTGACAGTTGGATCTGTAGATGAAGGTCTAGATCTTGCCAATACTTCATCAAGAGGTCCAGCAAAAGATGGAAGAATCAAGCCAGAGATTTGTGGAGTAGGCGTCAATGTATTGTCTAACGGTCGTGAATATGATTATAAGACGATGTCTGGTACAAGTATGGCCGCGCCTTCTGTTACGGGTAGTATGGCTTTGATGTACCAAAAGTACGAGCAAGACAACGGAGAGATAGCAAGAGGGGATTTGATGAAAGCCATCATTTGCAATTCTGCCGATGACATGGGTGTAGAAGGACCAGACTATAGATATGGGTTCGGATTGGTCAATACCTATCGAGCAGTTAAGACCATCGAAGATGAAAGATACTTTTTGGGAGCTGTTGAGAATAGTCAAAAATCAAATCATATCATCTCTGTTCCGGAAGGAATAAATAAAGCAAAATTCTTACTCTATTGGAATGATAAAGAAGTTTCTGCTAATCCAGAAAAGACATTGGTAAATAACTTAGATGTTGAAATCATTACACCAAACGGAGATGTTATTTTACCATGGGTGCTTAACCATAATTCAGCAGATGTTGACGAGCCAGCTAGAAGGTCAGTTGACTTCTTGAATAATATTGAACAGATCACTATTCCAAATCCAATACCTGGAGAGTATACATTAGTGATCAAAGGTACAGAAGTACCATTTGGACCGCAGGAATTTGTGGTAGCGTATGAACTAAGAGAGGAGGAGGTATTACTAACATTCCCAGCAGGTAATGAAAGTCTTACTCCAGATGAAAGGTATACTATTTCTTGGATGGCTGATAGATTTAATGAAAATCCATTCAAGCTAGAACTATCTTTGGATGGGGGATCTACCTGGAACCTTATCGTTGATCAAATTCCTGCTGAACACCGAACTTATGTTTGGAGAACACCGGTGATGATTACTCAAGAGGCAAAAATCAGAATTAGTATGAACGGAACAGAACTAAATCATAGCAATGATGGAGTATTCAGTATCTTAGGAAAGCCATATAATCTGAAGCCTATTGATGTTTGTAAAGAGACTATTAGATTGATTTGGGAGGAAGAAGATACAGCAGATAAATATGTGATCTACATGTTGCAGTCAGGTAGAATGGAGATAATTGGAGAGACTTCAGAAAAGTACTTTGATGTAGAGTATGCCTTTGAAGAAGATAAAGAATACTGGTTTAGTGTAGCCAACAAAATGAACCTAGGCAGTATTGGAGAACGCACAAAGGCCATTTCAGCTAGCTCAAGATATGCGTTTGAATGCGACAGAGAGAATGATGGAAAGTTGATCAATATCTTCGGTATGACCAATGGAAGAGAACTCACACATGCTAGCCTTGAAGGAAGTAGTGGATTTGGAGTCCTTATTCAAAATAATGGAAATAATGAACTAAGTAATTATGATGTGGCTATCCGTGTCAATGATAACGGAACTATAAAAGAGAAATACGACGGTATGCTCGAAAGTGGTGAAGTGCAAGAGTATGAATTTAATAATACTTTGGACTTCTCGAAAGTCGGAACATACAATATAGATGCTTGGATGTCTCATCCATTGGATAACCTTCATTATAACGATAGTATAGTAGGGCAATTTCAAATAAAGCAGTTGCCAAACGAACCAGTCACTTTGCCACTAACCTTTGATTTCGAAGAAGAGGAAGATTTTTATCACCATGAGACACAAATAGGTCTAGGTAGCTTGACACACTTCGATTTTATCAAAGGAGATAATCTAGCAGAGTCTCACCTAGAGCGAATGGGGAATATGAACTACCTAGTGTTAGAGAACCATGAGTTCACAGCTGAAGGTCAAGAAGATAATGCATACATGATGACCTTGAATATGACAGACTATGATTTGTCTAAGGATCTTCGATTGTCATTGAGTACCAAGGTGATCAGCCACGATCTAGGAGAGGGAGGAAAATTGTGGTTAAGAGGATCGGATAGAGATGAGTGGATACTACTAGCAGACTTAGTGAACGAAAGAGAGTGGGTTACTTTAGAGGATATTGACATCGTTAGCGTATTGAAAGATAACTACCAGTCTATGAGTACCAGCACACAGATCAAATTTTCACTAGCTAGCAAAGGTACGCTTGCTATTGATGATGTGACACTACGTTCACTATCAGAGGAGGAAATCAACGAAGAGGAAGCTTACAGTGTAGCAAATTTGTACCCTAACATCGTATTTGACGACATAAATCTAGAAATCGAGAACGAAAATGCGACTATGGCTAAGGTCACTATAGTTAACTCAAATGGCCAAATAGTGCATGAAATGGAAGAAAATCTTGATTTTGGTAAAAATATTTTCACTTATAACCAGACAAATAACCTTGATTCTGGTATGTATTTTCTTACAATTGAAATGGGATCTCATACAGAGGTGAAAAAATTTAGCAAAATCACTGAATAATATATACCAAAACTAATATCAACTTTAGACTCTGGGAGGAGCCGAAAATGTCGGCTTTTCCCTATTTTTTTAGTCATATATGACGTTTTAAACGACATTTTTTGCCTTTTGACGACTATTTATAACACAAAGTATACATTATAGTCGAAAGTGACGCTCAACTTGATTTTAACAAATTATAAAAAAAAATATATTACAATAGCGAATTTTTGTATTTATTTGCAAGGATGATATGCTGTATAATTGTAATAACAAAACGAAAAACGGTTAACAAAAAATAGTTTTGGATATGTTCATGGGATTATAATTTGTTGGTAGTGAGTTGTCCCATATAGGGACAGCTTACTATTTTCCAAACATTCCAAAAACCATATTTTTCCTCTTTATTGAGGTTTTCAAATTCGGATATGTTCATGGGATTATAATTTGTTGTAGTGGGTCGTAGCACGTGTGCTACGACTTACTTTTTTTATACCTGACATATTTGCCACTTTTCTCAAAAATTCAGCACCTTTTTTATTAATTTAAGCCAACGAAAGTAGGGCTGCCTTGTTGACAACATATTGAGTTTACCTATATACTTGATTACATTCTTGCAACAACCAAAACATTATGAAGAAGTACTTCATCACCTACTTACTTTTGCTGCCTTTTTTGGCAAGTTTCGCGCAACAACAATATACTTATACTGAACCTGGATTATTATTCGAATTTAGTCCAAAAGAACAAAGCCATTTTGAAATCTGTGATCTGGAGATCGGTAAAGAATATATCTACTCTTTCAGTTTTGAAAGAGGAACCAAGCCATTCGAAATCAAGAAATTAAATAACCACCCTTTTCAACACGAATATACTTTCATTGCAAAATCTGAATGCAAGTCCTTTGAAATAGAAGTAGGTGAAAAAGTTGAAAATTCTCAATTACTAGTTGTTGAATTTAGAGAAGAAGTAGTTCGTGATCCTCAAAGAATGAACGACTTTGATGTGACTCCATCTAATAATCCCGTTGCTATTATTTCAGATATATTTCAAAATAATAAATGTTTTGAGATTATTGAATCATCAATTGAGTTTACTGGAGATATTGGAACATTTGAAAATGGTGAAATCATAGGTTCATCTGAGGGAATCATTATGTCAACTGGCAATCCCGAATATGCTGAAGGTCCCAATAATACTACAGGTAATAGACCTACTGGTGGAGGCCAAGATGTAGACGCAGACCTTAGAGCGCTTAGTGGAGGATTTCGACCTTATGATGTGACTACTATAGAGTTTGATTTTATTCCAACGGGAGGCTTTATGTTCTTTCAATATATTTTTGCTTCTGATGAATATTGTGATTACGTAAACTCTGAATTTAATGATGTATTTGGTTTCTTTCTAAGCGGGCCCGGTATAAATGGGAATTTCACAAATAATGCTATAAACCTAGCAACTGTAAATCTCAATGATCCAGTTTCCATAAACACCATAAATTGGCAGACAAATTTTAATCAGTATATCAGCAATGTGCCTATGTTTCAAAATCAAGATGACTTTGGATGTACTTTAGCTGAACGAATAGCACCACCTGTAGCACAGGATGAATTTCAATTTGATGGATTTACCAGACTCCTTACGGCCCAATCTCAAGTACAACCTTGTGAAGTGTATCATTTGAAACTGGCGATTGCAGATATCTCTGACGATGGTTTTGATTCTGCTGTTTTTTTTAGAGCAAGAAGCTTCTTCGCTGGTGGAGATGCAATCTTAGGAGCAGAGGCTAACGGTAGTACAGACGAATTAGTAGTTTATGAAAATTGTGGTCGACAAGAACTTACCTTACAAATAGATCGTGGGCCAGAAAGTTTATTAGATGAAAGTTTGTTTTTCGGACTAGATGTAGGAGGTACGGCTACCGTTTTTGAGGATTATTCATTCTTTGTACCATTTCATGAAATACCTGCTTCGCAAGAAAGTTTTGAAATACCCATCTCTATTGTCTCAGATGATATACCTGAAGGAACAGAAACAATTGAAATTACATTATCTACAGCTTGTACTTGTGAATTGCCAGTCATAGAAATTGAAATACGTGAAGTAGAACCCATTGAAGTCGAACTACAAGCTTCACCTGTCTGCGAAGGAAGTAATGTTGTGATTACAGCTACGGTAACTGGCGGAGCACCAGAATATGAATATCGATGGAACAATGGATTTACGGAGTCATCTATAGAAGTTGATCCCCAATCTAGAGACTTCTTTAGTATTAGGGTAGAAGATGGCTGTGGCTCAAGAGTGCGCGATACCATTTTTCTAGATGTTTTAGATGCACCATCTGCTATGCTGCTGAGTGGAGATGAAGTGCTTTGTGATGAATCAGATTTTGCCAATCTAGATATTGAAATTGATGGCGTAGGGCCATTCCAGTTGGTAATACAAAATCCTTCTGGTGGTCTGGATACCATTTTGACATCTGATAGTATTCTTACACTTCCGTATTCAGAAGAAGGAGATTATTCTTTGGTTTCATTAGAAGGCTTATGCCCGGGTGAGGTCGACGGTATTGCATCTATCATGGTGAATGATTTATCAATTAATGTAATCGGGGAAGATGCACTTTGCAACCAAGCTCAAGACGGTTCACTAAATTTAACCATCACAGGAGGCCAGGATCCTTTTGATATTATTTGGGCAGATGGCTCTAATGATGTAACGCGTGAAAATTTAATGGCTGGACTTTATGAAGTCACAGTAACAGATGATAATGGCTGCGAATCAATCAGCAGTTTAGAAATTTCTGAACCAACAGAATTAATGGCACAAGCAAACCCCCAAGGAATAAGTACCTGTCTCAACCCTATGGCGGGACTTGTAAATATCGATGCGTTTGGAGGTACACCTCCTTATATATACGATTGGAATACTGGTGATTCATTGGCAAGTGTTTCAGGTTTAGAGGCAGGAATTTATTTGATTACAGTCACCGATCAAAATGCTTGTTCTCAAATTGTCGACGCAGAAATTCTTAGCGACAACTCATTACCTGATGCCATGGCAGAACCATTGGCAGAATTGAATTGCACCAACTCCAGCATCAATATTATTATAGATGGTTCTTCTACTGGCCCAGAATTTACTTATACTTGGACTAATGAGGCAGGTCAAATTATCCCGAGCAATGCTGATGCAAGTTTAACTGTTTCTGAGGCAGGATTCTATACACTTACAGTTAGCAATACAAGCAACGGATGTGATGCACCGTTTATAGTAGAGGTCAATGAAAACTTTTCTGAGCCAACTGCTGACAATAATATACCAGATCTTCTAAATTGCATTAACAATTCTGTAGAGTTAGCTTTGACTAATCTTTCAGAAAATACCCAAGTGACTTTTGCAAGTGCACTTGGTTCGCCTATCGTAAATAACTCAGCAACATCTGTAAATGTATCTGATCCTGGATCATATACGGCTACCTTAACCAATACAGAAACAGGTTGCCAATCAATTGTCAACTTTGATGTTATTCAAGATTTGACACCACCACAGATAGACTTGGCAGTGCCAGATGTCTTGACTTGTGAGCAAACAAGTTTTCTTTATCAAGGATTAGATGAGAACACTGATTATGAGTATGAATGGTACTTCGACAATACGCTAATCAGTGAGAGCGCCATGTTGGATATTATTCAGACAGGTACCTATTCGGTAGTAGTCACCAATTCTTTGACGGGTTGTACATCTATGGAAGATTTAGTAGTGGCTGAGAATACACTTGAACCAAGGCTTACTTTGACTGCACCTGATGATTTTGGTTGTAGTGACGTCTCGCTCAATATCAGTTCCGCCATTATATCGGGAGGATCATCAGGGTTTTCTTATCAATGGACGACCATAGATGGAAACATAATTTCTGGTCAAGATCTAGATAATTTGACCATTGGGAGCGAAGGGGAATATGTACTTACCATTACAGATCTTTCCAATGGCTGTACTTCAATGGAGTCTGTTTCGGTTGCAGCAAATACAGACAAACCAATAATTGAAATAAACCCTTTTGAAATGCTTACTTGCACTTCGAATCAGGTCACGCTGGATGCTTCCAATAGTAGTCAAGGCAGCGAATTTTCGATAGAGTGGCAAACGAATACCAACACTACAGTTGATAACAATTCATTGATACAAACTGTAGAGAATCCTGGTGAGTACACACTTATAATAACCAATGAAGCCAATGGTTGTAGTAGCGAACAAATATTTACGGTAGAGCAAGATCTATCTAGTCCAGAAATTAATTTGCTCGAACCACAAGTCTTGGGTTGTAATAATGTAGTGAGCGCAATAATGGTGGAAGAAGATAATTCTGATTATACTTATGAATGGTCTGCAAGTACAAATGGAAATATAATTTCCTCAACAAGTTCAGCAAATATTGAAGTAGATCAGGCTGGAATATATCAAGTACTTGTCACCAACAACTTGACTGGATGTACAGAAACATTTGAAACGGAAGTCATAGCCGATGATGAAGCACCTATTATAAACGCTGGGGATAATTTTGTGATCGACTGCAACCAAGATCAATATTTCTTAAATGGAACTATAGATATCGATGCACCCAATGCTTCGATTTCTTGGTCTACCATGAATGGAAATATTGTCGGTGCTAATGATATATTAAATCCTCAAATAAGCACTGGTGGTACATATATCCTCACAGTAGTGAATCTAAGTAATGGTTGTGATACCGAACAAGAAATCATCATTGATGAAAACATAGCGGCTCCAGAATTTATACTTCCTCAACCCGACATGCTGACTTGCGCCATTCAAGAAGTGAGCATCTTAGCCGAAAACTTCGATGCTAATTTAGAGTTAGATTTCGAGTGGAGTCATAATGGCCAAACCTTAAATGGAGAATCAGACTCAAGTTTAGATATCGATCAACCCGGCGAGTACACATTATTAATTACGAATTCAGAAACTGGATGCACCAGTATGCAATCAATATCAATTGGACAAAATATTGAATTACCCATGGCAAACGCTGGATTCGATCAGCAACTAAGTTGCAATGTTGACTTACTTACCCTTGATGGAGCTGGATCAGTAGGGAGTGAGTTTGAATATAATTGGGTTACTGACAATGGGGTGATCCTAACTGGAGAAAATACACTAAATCCTGTAATAGAGGCAAGCGGTGAGTACACCTTGATTGTGACCAATAACATAAATGGATGTTCAAGTGAAAGTAGTTTGACCATTAGTCCTAACACAGAGGCACCAGTTGTAACAGCTGACCAACCAGCAGTGCTTACCTGCGATCTTTTGCAGACCAATATCTCAGCACAAATCGATAATGTGTCAGGCAGTTTCACATTTACTTGGGCTGGACCCAATAATTTTATCAACAATCAAGATTTATCTCTTACTGTTGAAGACCCAGGATTATATATCATCAGTGTGCTCAATGAAGACAATGGTTGCGAAACCAACTTCTCGGTTGAAGTGATCCAAGATCTGGAAGCACCAGAAATTCTAATTGCAGAACTAGAAGACTTAACATGTACTACAAACTCTATTCAGATCAATAGTGACTTGATCGACCCCGCTAGTCTGTTTGAGTACGAATGGACTACTCAGGACGGTAGTATCTCATCTGATCCAAGCGGCGCAAATATCGAGGTTTCTTCACCTGGAACCTATACGGTCAACTTGATAAATCTTGCTACTGGCTGCACAAACACACAAGAGATTTCTGTGCAAGAAAATATAGCACCACCAGTATTTTCGCTTACATCAGAAAACGTAATCGATTGCAATAACCCACTTTCATTTATTACGATCAATACCCAATCTAATGTAGGACTAGAATCAGAGTGGCAGATTCCTTTATCAAGCGATTTGGAATTTATAGAAATAAATGATACGCAAGTAAGCGTAAACCAAGCTGGGATCTACACTCTAATTTTTACTAATTTAGAAAACGGATGCACCGCTTCACAAGACATTGAGGTTGTGGATAATTTTGTATCGCCAATAGTTGATGAAAACACACCCGAATTTTTAAATTGCGAAAATGAGAATACACAACTTACTGTGAACAATCCGCAATCCATGAACCTTGCTTTTGAATGGTTTGATGCTATTCAAAATAGTTTGCCAGGTACAAGTAATGAGATTATTGTCGACAATGCTGGAGATTATACTGTGCTGATAACCAATCTTGACAACGGATGTACAGAAGAAATAGCCTTTCAAGTGCAAGAATCTTTCGTACAGCCAATAGCCGAGATCCTTGGAGATAAGCTACTTACTTGTGAAATACAAAGTCTTAACCTTCAAGCCAGTGATATTGATACTGGTAACAGCTACACTTGGTTGGATACTAATGGTAATGTGATTTCTAATTTTGCGGAAATAGATATTACAGCTGCGGGCAACTATACCTTGATAGTTACCAATCTTATCAGTGAATGTGTAAGTGAAGATAACTTCAGTGTGGATCAGACAGTGGAGGTTCCTGATTTCGAATTGACTCAGCCACTTATTCTAGATTGTAGAAACACAACTGCCAGCATTATGGCAGTTAGTACTGATACAGATATAGAATATACGATCTCAACACAACAGGGAAATATAACAACTATTTCGGGCGACACTTTTGAGGTGGATCAACCGGGCATTTATACTGTTGTCGCTACTAATGTATTGACATCTTGCGACAACACCTTAGAGATAGAAGTATTTCAGGATACAGAAGCGCCTGAGGTGGATGCAGGTCCTGGTTTTGAATTGACATGTACAGAGACTATTTTTCAGCTTTTAGGGTCTACCAATCTTAATGACAACTTTACGCTACAATGGATAAGCGATAATGCTGACAATATTATTCAAGGAAGCAACACCCTAAATCCTACAGTGGCAGGGCCTGGCTTATATGAATTGATAATTACCAATGAGATAAATGGATGCTCCACTTCGGATGATGTAGCAGTAAGCTTGCTTGAAGATGTACCCAACGAAATTTTGCTAAACGTACAAGATCCACCATGTGCAGGAGATCCGGGAGCTATAGACATATTTCAAATCAATGGTGGTCAAGGGCCTTATCTTTATTCTCTTGACAATGGCGCAAACTTTTCTGACTTCGGTCTTTTTGAAAATCTAGAACCGGGAGTTTATGATGTGCGCATCCAAGATCAAAATGGTTGCGAGTTAGATACCCAAGTTGAAATTCCAGATACGCCAGAAGTTTTTGCAGACCTACCTCCAGAGATAGAATTGGAATTTGGAGAAAATGGATTTATCCAAACGGTTACAAATATTGATCCTGCAGACATCGCCTCGATCAGCTGGTCGCCGGCTGTTCAATTGAGCTGCGAAAGCTGTTTAAACCCTCAAGTAACAGGTTTGGATAATCAGTTGTATACCGTCACTATAGTAAATATAAATGGTTGTGTCGCGGAAGCATCGATCCAGTTACGCGTAGATCGTGATTTAGCGGTATATATCCCCAATGCATTTTCCCCTAACAATCTTGATGGGATCAATGACGTATTTATGATTTTTGCCAAAGAGAATATTGTGCAAAATATCAACAGCTTCCAAGTGTATGATCGCTGGGGAACTGAAGTATTTATTCAAGAAAATTTTATGCCTAATGATCCTATTCATGGTTGGGATGGAAGCTTCCGTGGAGAAAAAATGAATACCGGTGTTTTTGTCTATTGGGCGGAGATAGAGTTTATCGACGGCAGTACCCAATTATTTAAGGGGGATGTTACTTTGACGGATTAGTTTTTTTTGGGAGTGCCCTTGCATTCGCTTCGATAGCTATCGTGGCGAATGCAAGGTCAGGCTGTGCAGCACTCCGCATTCGCTGCGGCCATCTATTTGGCAGAAAATTGCCAAATAGATGTCTGCTCGTTCCTCGCATGCTTACCATCCTTCACTCGGGGTGGGTTTACTCATTTATTTTGATCAACTTTAATCGCTTATAGAGGCTTCCAATTTTTACGCTTACAATATATGCACCGGCCGGTAAAGTGCTGATGTCAATTTGATCATGGGAATAAGCGCTATCAGATTTGATGACATTTCCTGTCAAATCTGTAATGATAAATCCAATATCTTTCGCTCCTTCTATTTGAAATTCTGTTGTTGCGGGATTTGGGTAAAGGAAAATTTCATCATTTATATCATTATAGCTAGTAGATGTGGAGCATGATCCTAGTATCACATCTCTTGACCTACAATTCACTTCATTCCCTAATATTTGAGCAAAATTATCTGGTGAAGCGAGGTATTCACATATATTATCAAGACTGCAATCATTAAGAATATCATTTTCACTGATTATTAAGTCTGAAAGTATGGTTGGATCTATGTTTTGTAGACCATTGAGCGAAGTCAGATTTGAATTAACACCAATAATCAAAGAGTTTGCAGAGCTTATATTTTGAAGACCTGATAAATCTACAAGTGCATGACTTCCACTTATGCTAATTCCACGATCACTTTTTTTGATGTTTGATAAGAATTCTAAACTTTCTAAGTTTGGATTTCTCTTAAGTATGATATCTGGTAGTACTTCCATTGGCCCAAGTTGATTTATTTTTATTAGATTTTGATTGTTATCAAGAAAGAATGCAATTTCAATTATTTCAAGTGATCCAAATCCTGTAATTTCTTCAAATGATGTAGAAATAAAATTTAGGCTGCCATTTAATTCTTTGAGAGATGTAAAGCCATCAAAATTTTGAATAGAAGATAAATTACCAATGAGAAGCCTGCCATTTATCTTTTCAATATTATTTAAACCAGAGACATCGGTGAGATTATTTAAGTCTATTAAGTCTATTGCACTATCAATGTATTTGATTTCACTTAAACCATCTAAATTAATAATGGGATCAGTCTTAGAGTCGGTGAGCTTCAGCGCTGGTAAAGAATCAATTGTCGGGCATGAATCGCTAAAATTATCTATATCACTTTGAGATTTAAATTCTCCATTGCATTTGTCATCTAACTGTGATTCAGGAACTTCTAAAACAAATGTCTTTGCTGGACCATCAGGGTTGCCATGACAACAATCTATATGTCCCGCGATGGCATAAGAGCCATCTGACAACAATATAATCTGTTCAGGGCGTTCAACTCTGTCATGGCTTATTATTTCTGATTGAAGTGAATCACCCTCCAATGAAAATGTGGTAATCTTAAGATCTCCAAGTTCATCTAAAGAAAAATCTGTAGAGGTGGTAATGATTCGATTTTGATTGTCTAAAATATATCTAGTTAAGTATTGAGATTGGTGCTTGGCTATAGACGAAATATTAAAGTCTTCTTGCATATGGATTATTTCTGAGAAGCTTTCATCAAATGAGTTTCTGTTGCTAGTGAATATTATATATTCATTTAAGTCAGAAAAATATTCTATCTCCCAAGCTAAAGATGACTCCAATAATGCAGTGTTGTCAACATTAATACTGCTATTATTCAATAGATTTAATTCTTGATCATATTCTTCCATTATTAGATCAGAAGAATTAGAAAGACGGTAGAAAATCTGAATTGTAGCGTCTTTTACTACTATTTTAGGTTGACTGTACACAAAGTCGAAAGTGAGTTCATTTAATATATTTCCATTTGAGTCTATCCTTTGTATTTTTTGTTGACTTGCAAACGAGTTGTTTATTCTAGTATCAAATCTAGCCAATATCAAAAATGTGTTATCTGTTAAGCGTTTTTGCTCTTGAATATGCATAGAGCAATCCTCTGGATAAAAGGTATCAGAAATTAAGTTGCCATTGCTATCTATGTTCACAATCGCAATAACTCTGGCAGGCGTAAACCCTGCAAGTATATTTTCGCAACCATGAAGGTTGCCAAACTGATAAATTATGGTAAAGTCGCCATTTGATTTTTCGTATAGCCCAGGGTTATTAACAGAAACACCCAATACAGGAAGATCTAATTTCCATGTCTCATTATTGTCTACATCTAATTTTGTAACTATGAGTTTCTGATTGCATCCTTCTATAGGGTAAGAGCCTCCCGCATTATAACAGAATTCTAGAGCAGTTATCAATTTTCCTCCATCGGAGGTCTCTATCATTTTTTGATTTGTCAAATTTCCATCAGGGCTAGGATAGAGGTTGTCATATTGACCAGTAACACAATCAATAATCGAGAAAATAAGTACTGAGATAAGTAGAAGCTTACGCATAGACTGATAGTTTTAAGTTTTGTAATTGTATAAAAATAATAAAAATTTATGTTACATCAATTAGATGACTTCAATTGGCAATATGTCCAAAGGCTAATGAATAAATTTATCAATTAACTATAATCCCGACGAACTGGCTACGAAATGAAAGGTTTTACAAAAGCACCAAAATATCAAGACATAAGTTATTAATGGATTTAAAACAAAAACCACGGTGTGGTGACAGCTTAAAGCATTGGACGATAGTCCAATGTAAGAGATAGCAGAAAACCCATTTGGCGTGATTATTCTCTTTTAAAAATCATGACAAATGGCCTTATAAGATTTGGATGAAGTATTGGTAACCCTCCTGCGCACCCGGTAGAAACGATACGACGCTGACCAGAGGTACTATGAATGAAGGAGACGCGACGGATGAGTGAGTAACGAATACTAGCGACGACTATCATGAATGTATATCTGGGTAGTGGAGTACAAGTGGATGACGGGATTATGCGCCCAAGCAATTATTAAAAATCTTGAGCTAGGGATTCAATTTTTTTCCTTCGATATATCTTACCTTGGACATGCATCTGCTCTTGGACAGTTCGATGAGTCGAAATCCAATCTGATAGGTATCTACTTCGAACTCCTCTTGGTAAGGATTGATCTGGAAGTAGGTGGCAGGCGTGATGGCAATATGCAAATTGTCTAGGTGAATTATTTTCTCCGTATGGTAGTGGCCACAGAATAGGTAGATGTTTTTCTCATATTTATGAAAGAGCTTTTGTAGGTCTTTCATGTCTTGCAAAGCATAATTTTTATCCATAAAAGAAACCCCACACTTAGCAGGAGGATAATGCATGAAAACCAATATATTTTTATCTGCTTGGTGCAGTTGCCGCTTGAGCCATTTTTTTTGATTGTCAGAATGTCTTGCCTTGCTATTGTCCAAAAATAATGCTGTTGTTTTTGCCAATTTTTTAGCGAAGTAAATCTCCTCATCACCATGACTGTAGTCAATTTCGAAGATTTCCATCATCATTTGAGGGTTGTCGTGGTTGCCAGGAAGCACGAGGTAGGGGATGTCGGTGTTGTCTAGTTTTTCTTTTATCCAATGGTATATTTCTACTTCACCCTGATCAAAACAAAGGTCACCTGTAAGGACAATCAAATCGGGCTGACTGTAGACGACTTCTCCGAGAATAAGCAAAAAATTGTCACGAACATCAATATTAAAAGTCTCCTGCCCCTCCAATCCTATGTGTAAATCTGTAATCTGTGCAATTTTCATTTAGGTATTCCTTACTGAGGTTGATAAATCTTCGCTATATTTAGGAATGGTTAGGTAATTACCGAAAAATTGTAAATCTATATCAAGTAAACGCTTGATTATCTGCCACTTATAAGACCCGCTACCTTTATAGCAACATGCTGACTGTCAGCGATTTAAAATTTATTACCAAACCAATGTTTAGTCAAATAAAAGAATTAAAGATGAGAATATTTAATAAGTCATTAAAACTAATAAAATTAGTTGTTTTACTGCTTTTTACGCAAGCCTTGACTGCTGGTGAAGGCATGTGGTTACCCTTATTACTAGAGTCCTTGAATGAGGATGAGATGAAAAATATGGGGCTAAAACTAAGCGCTGAAGATATATATAGTGTCAATAAATCTAGCCTCAAGGATGCTATCGTTCATTTTGGTGGATTCTGTACGGCGGAAGTGATTTCTAATAAAGGGCTATTGCTGACGAATCATCACTGTGGATATGGGCAAATACAGTCTCATACTACGCTCGAAAATAACTATTTGAGAGATGGATTTTGGGCGATGAAAAAAGAGGAAGAATTGGCAAACCCCGGTTTATTTGCCCGATTCATTTTGCGTATGGAAGATGTATCTGATGACATGCTTGCGGGGGTGACCGATGATATGGATAGCCAAAAAAGACAATCTATCATCGACAAAAATATGGAGATGGTAAGGGCTAAATACGAGCAAGACTTGCCAGCCTATGATGATATTGTGATCCGTCCATTTTATCATGGCAATGAATACTACATGTTTGTTACGCGTACTTTTAATGATGTAAGATTAGTCGGTGCGCCACCGGAGTCTGTTGGAAAGTATGGTTCTGATACAGACAACTGGGTGTGGCCTAGACACACCGGAGATTTTGCCATGTTTAGAATATATGCAGGTCCTGATAATTTACCTGCAGATTATAGTCCAGATAATAAGCCATATGTTCCAAAGCACTCTTTGCCTATATCTGTAGATGGAGTAGAGGAGGGAGACTTTACCATGGTGTTTGGTTTTCCGGGAAGAACAACTTCTTATTTACCAGCGAGTGCAGTAAAGCAAACGGTAGAGGTTTTGAATCCTGCTAAAATCAATATCCGTGAAACGGCGCTTGACATCATCGATAAGTATATGCGTGTTGACCCACAGGTAAAAATACAGTATGCCTCAAAGTTTGCAAGAGTAGCCAACTACTGGAAGAAGTGGATCGGCGAAAGCCAAGGAATAGAAGCAACTGATGGTATCGGCAAAAAACTGGAAATGGAAAAAGAGTTTTTGTCTAGGCTGAATAAAAGTCCGGAGCTAAAATCAAAGTATGGAAACCTTCTCTCTGACTTTGAAAAACTATATAAGGATATAGAGCCCTATGCTAAAAGTAGAGATTACTATAATGAGGTAGTTTTTAGAAATGTAGAAATACTTAGAGCGGTAAGTCTTTCAGACCGACTAGTGAGTGCTTTGGAGAATAATGGGGAAGAGGGCTATAAAAATATGAAGCAACGGTTAACAAGCGGTTTTTATAACGGCTTTTATAAAGACTATAGACCAGAGATAGATCAAGAGGTATGCGCTGCCTTAATGGAGCTGTACAAGAAAAATGTACCCTTCAAAGGTTTGACTTCTCCATTGGATAAGATGACGAATACACGCGATGGAATGGGAGATTATACCAGTATGGCTAAGAAACTATATGGTTCTTCTTTCTTTACGAGTGAAAGTGATTTTGAAGAAGTGATGGGCATGGCGCCTGAAGAGGCAGTTGCAAAAATAAAAGCGGATCCTTTGTACACCTTTATGGAGGGAATGAAGGCTCAGTATAGTGAAATAGTAGAAGGAAAATACAATGCCTACAACGACCAGATAACGGAAAAGCAAAGACTATATATGAAAGCTTTGATGGAGGTGTTTCCAGAAAAGCGAATGTATCCAGATGCCAACAGCACTATGCGTATTACTTATGGGAAAGTAAATGGATACCATCCAAGAGATGCCGTATATTATACACCTGTGACCTACCTAGATGGCGCTATGGCGAAGTATAAGCCTGGGGATTATGAATTCGACATGCCAGCCAAGTTGATCGAACTGTATGAAAAGAAAGATTATGGTCGTTATGCTGCTGATAATGGTAAGATGCCGATTTGCTTCATTGGGACTAATCATACCACAGGTGGTAACTCGGGTAGTCCAGCGATAGATGCAAATGGAAATTTGATCGGCCTTAATTTTGATCGTGCTTGGGAAGGGACGATGAGTGATATTAACTATGATCCTTCGATCTGTAGAAACATCATGGTAGATGCACGATACATCTTATTCATAGTAGATAAGTTTGCAGGGGCTACGCATTTGACTTATGAAATGAACCTTGTAACACCAAAGAAAATGGCTAATGCAACGCATACGCCCCCAATTATAGACAAGGGCAAGAGGAAGAAAGGTAAAAGTAAAATAAAAGTGAAGGGACCTGATCCAAAACAGTAGTTTGCATTACTAGAAACCGCACAGCTTGTGAAGAAAGACGATGTCCGTATCAAGTGCAAAGATGACTTTGAGCTGGCGGCAACAATATATCGACCTGAAAAAATTGCGGGAGCTATCATGATAGCTCCCGCAACTGGTATAAAGAGGACCTTTTACAATTCTTTTGCAAGTCATCTGGCTGAAAATGGCTACGGTGTCATTTGCTTTGAGAACAGAGGTATAGGAGATTCGGTAAAAGGAAACATCAATGCAATCAATGCATCGCTTGTCACCTGGGGGGAGTTAGATATGCCCGCCGTTCTAGATAGATTGAAAATAGAATTTCCAAATCAAAGCTATCATCTCGTTGGTCACAGTGCGGGCGGGCAGCTGATCGGCTTGATGCACAATGCAAAAGATATTTCTTCCATGTTCAACTTTGCATGTTCCTCAGGTAGGATACGCAATATGCCTTATCCTTTTAAAATTGCTGCACACTTTTTCTTAGGTTTTTTTATTTCAGTGAGTAATTTTTTCTTTGGACGTACACAATCGCAGTGGGTTGGAATGGGTGAACCGCTTCCACGTAAAGTCGCCCAACAGTGGCGCAAATGGTGTTACGGACAGGGCTACGTTGCTACGGAGTTTGGTGATGAGGTGAATGAGCATTTGTTCCATGATTTGGAATTGGATAGCTACTGGGCGTATGCTACGGATGACAGCATCGCTAATTTGGATAATGTAAATGACATGATAAGTGTGTTTACCAAGATCAAAACAAACATTGTAAAGTTAGATCCTAAAGAGTTGGGTAAGAAACAAATAGGGCACATGGGCTTCTTTAGTTCTAAGAATAAAGAATTATGGGAGTTGGCTACTGGTTGGTTTGAGGCGCAAATTTGAATATGTTAAATAGGCTGCTTGATCTTCAGCTCAAAGTCTCCATCTTGGTATTTTGATCATAATTCGGTAATTTAGAGAATAGAACATTTGATTGCTATTATCACTAATACGAATTGATATGAAATTCCTTCTTACATTTTTCTTCTCGGTATTATTATTCTCATTATCATTTGCTCAAGATCAGCCGAGTAAACATGACCTTTCTCCATGTGGAAGTGTAGCTGAAAAATCACCTTGGTTGTCTGAGTTTCAGAAAAGAGCTCCGCATGAAAAGAAAGTTGTTTCAGCAAATCAAATGATATATGTACCCTTGAGTGTTCATTTGGTGAGTAGAGATAATGGTTTTGGGGGCATGGATGAAGAAGATGCCTTGCAAGCGCTTTGCACCTTGAATGAAGATTTCGTGCCGGCAAATATTCAATTTTATTTGGAAGGTGGTTTTCAATATCTACCAGATACAGAATTGTATAGTCACGAGACGGTCACTGAAGGCGGCTTGAAGATGCTTGAGTATAATATCCCCAATACTTTCAATTGTTATTTAGTTTCTTCTGCAGCTAGAAACTGTGGGTACAATTTACCATACGCTGGAGTGGCGAATGCTTTTCAGTGTTTGGGCCCTGATGATCACACCTGGGCGCATGAGATGGGACATGGTTTTACCTTGCCGCATCCATTCTTGGGCTGGGAAGGTGGCGTAAGTCACGACAATAGTGTGCCACACAGTTATGGAGTTCCTGCGCCGGATTCCGTATTTTTTGATTATTCTGATTTTCAAGATACTTTGTACTTAGGCACAGAAAGGATAATTTCTGTCGCGCCAGTTGAAAAAGTTGATGGATCTAACTGCTTGGAGGCGGCCGATGGATTCTGCGATACGTCTCCAGATTATTTGAGTATAAGATGGGATTGTACTGGGGACATAGTAAGTCAAACGGAACAAACTGATCCGAATGGAGAAAAGTTCGTTTCAGACGCAAGTTTAATCATGTCTTATGCCTTTGATGCCTGTTCTAGTAGGTTCTCTGATGATCAGATAGAAGCGATGCGTGCAAATATCGCAGAAGAGTATCCTATATGGTTAGATACGGAGCTCCCCTTCGAGCCATTTGAAAATGAATTTGTTTATAATAGCCCTATCAATGGCGACCTAGTGCAGTACGATGATGTAACCTTAGCTTGGGAACCGCTTGGAGAAGGTGCATATTATAAAGTCGAAGTGAGTTTTATAAATAACTTTTCATTTACGGACTACAAAGGTATTATTACAGAGAATGAACTAACACTTAATAATCTACAAGCGGATAGAACCTATTATTGGAGAGTCTTAGCTTTTAGTGATAGTGATTTTTGTGTGAATGTGTCACCCACACAAACTTTTGAGACAGGTGATTTGGTAGCAGTAAAAGAGCTAAGCAATTTGGGTGAATTTCAAATTTTTCCAAATCCACTAGTTAAAAATAATGCGGCTAGAATATCATGGGATAAACCTAGTGAAGAAGCACTTTCTGTTCAAGTCATAGATATTCATGGTAGGGTAGTGCAAGAGTTGCAAGAAGGGATTGCTGTAGGGAGTACACACCTAGATTTGAAAGTAGATGTACCAAAAGGACTTTATTTCTTACGTTTGATTGCTGATGACGGAGCACTAGCTTCATTGAAGTTGGTCGTAGATTAATTTAAATTCCCGATTCAAAATTAAACATGTCTGCAAAAGAAAAATTCGATCAGCTGGCTTATGCTTTACCTGACTGCAAGCCTGGAAAAATGTTCGGCAAAGAGTGCATCAAGGCTGCCAATGGAAAAGCGCTAGCCATATTTTTTGAAGACCACATGGTTTTTAAATTAAAAGATGAAGCTTATGATGATGCCATGGCTTTAGACGGCGCATCCATTTTTGCACCAGCAAAAGATCGACCTATGAAGGGTTGGGTACAGTTGCCATTTGATTATGTAGATCAATGGGATCATTTTGCAGAGGCTGCTTCTGAGTATGTGGGTCGCTTCCGGCGAATAAGAAAGCTAAATAACTTTTCGGAGCGGACTCTACATTCTATTATCAATTTATCAGTTTGATTTTGCCCACTGCTTAATGTGGTTTTATAGACTAATACACTTATTTTTAAATTTCTCATCTATTTTTGCAACAGAGTGTAGCCCTATCCTCTCTAACTGTAAAGAGAACAAACTTACCTTAAATATTAAACTATACTTTGGTTGTTCATTGTGGTCATAAGTATTTTCTTTTAGAGCAGTTTAATTTTTCGGTTTGATTTATCAACACAAAAAGAGAAATTTATGAGCAATCCAAACTTAATTTCAAAAGCGATTTATTTGATGTTATTGACCTGTGCATTCATTTTGAATGTCCCTTTAGCAAATGCAAATCCCACCTCAATAACGACTTCCGGTAATTGTGAATTGGCCTTAGAGCTTAGTTTGAATCAGCAAGATACCTCACCCAGACAATATACTTTTTATACCGTTGAGGCTATATTGGACAATGTAGGACTAGAAACCATAAGTGATATTTTGATAGACTTTTCCAAACCAGAGGGAGTCGTTTATAAAGGCGATGATCCATTTGGCCTTTCGCATGGAAGCTTTACTCCTCATGGCTCACAAGAATGGAAAATAGATGATTTAGCTCCGGGAGAAAGAGCTACTTTGACTGTAAATTATTTCCTTCTTTGGGAAGAGGCTCCTACTGTAGAAATTGATCTTGTAAGTTGTTCTGGAGACAGTGGTTTTCGATTTGGAGATTTGACGATCTCAGGTCTAAGGGTGCAAAATCCAGAGCTTAGACCGGGAGATGTATTGAATTATAATTTCGATTTATCAAACATAGGAGAAGGTGATGTGACGCGTGATTTTTCTGTTAAGTCGTGGATTTCTATTGATCCAAATATATCTAATGATGACGTACAAGATGGATTTATACCTACTGGGAATTTTGCTAGTAGATTTGAAGTGCCAGATGTACCTGGGTCTTCTACAATTCCTGAAAATATAGCACCGGGAGAATATGTTCTTATTGTTAAAATAGATGGCGATGACGAAGTATTTGAGACTAACGAATCAAACAATACTGTTATGTTTGGTATAACAGTTCTAGAGGATACTCCCTCAGAGACTATGTCAATGCCTACTGAATGTACAAGCGACTTAATCTTTGGCAATTTTCTTTGTAGTAATTTTGATACTAATGGTGAATTGGTAATACTCACTACAGCTTTTGGTGATATTATTGAAAATAGAGTAAATAGTCTAGAGCAAATAGAGTCAGAAATTATTGGCAGTCACTCAACAGGTGTAAGTTATAAAATTGCACAAAATGTATTCACAAAATTTGTTGATCAAGTAGTTGAGTTTGAAGTGCCAGTACCAGAGGAGTTATCTAGTGAGTTTAGTCTCATTCGCACGGCTATTGAATTTGAAGATGGTTTCTTGATTCTCGGATTTCCATATGCTGATGATGGCACTAGATCCTTTGAGGAGGTATATGCTATTGTTACTGATGAGGATCTACTCCCAATACGTACAAATTTTATCGCTGAAGGTATAGGCAACGGAGTTCCTACTGGTATATCCTCGTTTATTCCTATTCCCAATGATAGATTCATGTTCACCTTGGTTCGTGGACTGTCTCCGCATTCTGAACTGTATAGAATAATATTTGATAGCGATCTGAATCTTGTAGAAGAAGTACTTCTTGAGGATAAAACAGCAAATACAGTAACAGGTGGAGTTGGGCAACAAGCTTGTGGAAATTATCGACAATCTACAAGTGTAAATCTTTTTGGAGCATACTCAAGAATAGAAGATACTTTTTTTACAATTGTAAATAATGTATTTGAGACTCAATCAAAAATAACTAGAACTTCAAAGAGTAATAGACCTGCACCCTCCACCCTAACTGAAAGATTTTCTTTTGTGACGAGTGATGGAGGTACTATTGATGCTTCACACCAGCAAACTAATGTTGGTGCAATAGGCACTAATGTTAAAATTGAAAGAAGAACTGCTGACTTTGAATTGATATACGAGTATATTATTCAAGTAGAAAATCCATACTTAATAGTAAATATTATTGAATTTGATGGTAGACCTATGTTGATTGTCGAGCAGTCTGGAGGAGGTATATCAATACTAGATATTGAGTGTCTGAGAGATTCAGAAGAGGAGACTAACAATGTGGATGTTAACTTGGATGTAGTAACTCAAAATTCTGATGCTAGATTATTTACGCATTATGAGATTACATATCTGTTGTTTAATGAAGGAGAAGAGGTTGTTACGAATATTGTGGTTGATGTACCGCTACCAGAAGCTATGGTATACACGGGAGGAGCCGAATATGATACGAACAGTGGAGAGTTTTCTCCTTATGGAGATCAAAAATGGAAGGTAGATGAAATTGCTCCTGGCGAAAAATTATTCTTGACACTATCTTACTTTATACTTCAGAGTGGAGAGTTTCTAAATTATGCAGAGATAGCACAAATGGATCAAGAGGATGCAGATAGCACTCCTGGTAATGGTGCATGTTGTACTACGAATGAAGATGATGAGGTATTTTTTATTCAGGTAGTACAAGGAAATAATACGAGTAACGCTGTTTTACTAGATGAAATCCCAAATTATTCAGTTGAATTAAGGTCAATATCTCCCAACCCAACTTTCCCTGGTCCGATTGAAGTTGAAATTTATAGCGCGGAAGAAGAGACGCGCGCCTTGCAATGTTTTAATGCGACCGGCTTGATGACGTATTCATTTGATGTTCATTTGACAAGTGGTTGGAACAAGGTTCCTTTGGATGTTTCGGACCTAGTGGCAGGTACTTACATTATGCATTTAGCTGGACTAAACTTGGGACAACCGCCAGTAAGATTTGTTGTGGTGACAGATTAATAGTTTTAACTCCCTTACCTATTAAAATATAAATTGCCCTTGCTATGGTTTAGCAAGGGCAATTTATATCTCTTATCTAGATGTGTAATGTAAATAAGGAGAAGTCTAAAACTCCAACTCAACTCCCACCTGTATACGCCATCTTGAATTGACACTATCGATCAACCAAGGTAGTTGGCCTCTTGGAATATTGTAAGAATAGGTAGGTACGTTGTTATCAGTTAAACCTTCAAATCTCAGTAAACTGAAACTAGAGTTGACTACGTTCGGAACGAAGAATTGATTTCCCCAAGAAGAGTTGATTAGATTGAGACTGTTGAATACGTCCATTCGAATACTTGCATTGTTGTTATTCAGGTATTTGAATGAATACTTGAAGCTCATATCCAAGCTATGATTCCATGGCGTTCTAGCACCATTTCTTTCCGCTATTTGTCCACGTCTTGAATCGAGGTAATTATTGTCAGAGATGAATTCATTTAGTGATGCCCACTGTTCCGCAGGACTGATGACACCTCCTTGACCGTCATTTATTTCTACCAGTTCAATTTGTGATGCATCGGCAGGAACAAAGATTAAATCATTTCTAGAAGATCCGTCATTGTTCAAATCACCCTGATAGACAAAGGTGAATGGTGTTCCTGCACGACCGTTATACAATAGTGAAGCACTCAATTGATTATTGCCAATTGGTATCAAATTGGCATAAGAGAAAGTAAACTTGTGTCTTAGGTCAAAATTGGAAAATGAAATTTCTGGATCATTACCAAAGACGGCTTGATTCCATTCATGGTTTGCAGCTGGGCTACTTCTAACAGTACTACTTGCATCCTTACTCAGCCCGTAACTATATCCAGCATTCAAATAATTTCTTTCGTTTTTCCACTCTGCATTTAGGGTCGCATTGTATCTAAATCCTTTATCGGTATTGGTTAGTAAAAATATATTGGTGAAGTTTTGGTCAATCTTTTCATCGGCTCCTTCTGTATCATAAAAGATTCTATTGTCTGCACCATTGAAATTAGAGAATACTTCATTTCTATTGATGCTTTGGAATAGTAGTCCTTGTACAACATCTGTATAGCTAAAATTGAAGTTTACATTCCACTGTGAATTTGGATTCCAAGTGGCACCGAAATTGGTCTTCCAGTCTCTTGGATACTTGAAGTCTGGATCTAGTAAGTTAACTTCTGTGATCCCCGGTTGGAGCGAAGTCAAGTCAGACAAACTTTCCACCAAGCCTAATTCACCATCAGGTCTGATATCAATATTGAAATAATCTGTACCAGAAATATAATCTACATAGGCAAACCACAAATAGGGGAGTCTACCCGAAAAGAGTCCAGTACCAGCGTGCAGTGTCAAATTCGCCGCTTCCAAGTCATAGGTAAATTCTACTCGGGGATTTATCTGATAGTTGTTTTCTAATCTATTGGTGTATTGACTAAACTCAGCAGACTCGCTGATCAATGTGCTGACTGGCAAGTCTCGGGTTAGAAACTGCGCGTCTAATCGAGCACCATATTGAATAGTCAGCTGCGGCGTCGCTGCCCATTTGTCTTGTACATATAATGCGCCTTCTAAAACACCAAGCGAAGCTGCTGGATTGTTTTGTACAAAATCAAAATTGTTGTTTTCTAAATCTACATTATAAACACCTCTAACTCTAGAAGGACTATTGTTTAGGAAGTTTTCAACAGAAGAGTATTCCCATCTCCCGTTCCAAGCAGATAAAAAGCCATAGTCTAAGTCATGAAACTGAACTTGAAATCCAGCGCTAAGTGAATGGTCATTCTTTACAATCGATAGCTTGTCTAATATTTGAAAGGTATTAAAGTTGGTGTTGAATACAGAAGCTTCTCGGTAAGTGCCTGCAAAGATTCTTGATGCAGATGAAGTGGCTATTTGGATATGTGGAAAAATTCTACCTTCAAAAGTTCTGCCTTCTTCCACGCGATTATAACTCACGTTTAGCTTATTGAAAACATTGCTGTAGTTTGACTTTAATTCTAGTACTGCACTATTGGTAAGGTTGTTATGTCTAAATCCTTGGTTGCCAAAATTGAAAATGGATTGACTCCATTCTAAGTTGTCCGCAAAACTTGAAACAAAATTGTTTCTAAAAGTTAGTTTTTGTCTTTCGTTGATAAGAAAATCAAATCTGAGAAATACTTTTGAACTTTGAATGATATTGCTTGCGTCCTCAAAGGCACCTGGATCGTAATTGTAATTTTCTAACAAGTGATTTCTCACTGCGTTCGCTTCTTCTAGAGTGATGTTAGATTCTATTGAACCGGGATTGTTGATTAAGGGTGTAGTTGATTTTGCAAATTCTGCATTTGCAAAATAAAAGAGCCTATCTTTTTTGATAGGGCCACCAGAGTTGATGCCCAGTTGGTAATCTGAAAATTTGGGTACTTCAACATTTTCACCGTTGAGTTGATTGCCAGAAGAGATTCTATTATTTAAAAAACCGAAAACGGTCTGCTTTAAGTCGTTTGTTCCGCTTTTGGTGATAATGTCTACATTTGCGCCGTTAAAATTTCCAATGCTGACATCGAAGGGTGTGGTCTTGGTGGATAGTTCTTTTATAGATCCAAATCCGATAGGCTGCGTCTTGGCGAGACTACCTGGAGTACCATTTGCCTGAGAGCCGGCTGCTCCACTTGCTGGTTCTTGAAAACCGATAATATCGTTAGAGGCTACACCATCAATATTTAAATTATTAAATCTAGGACTAGCTCCTTGAAAAGAGTTAAGATTGTTTTCTGGATTTGACCTTTGGAGTTCTTGTACACTTCTAAAGATGGTAGGTGTTTGTTGTATTCGTTGCTCCGTTAGGAATTGATCAGAGTTGGAAGAAGACTTGCTGCCTTTGACAACTACTTGTTCTAGGTCAAGACCGGTCTCCATAAGTATAACTTTGTGATTGGTCTCAAGCCCCAAACGGATGGATATCAATTCCTGTCTATACGTCTGGTATCCTATAAAGCTAACCTCTAAAGAATAATCTGCGGGAGAAACATTTAGAAAGTGATAGCTGCCATTGTCTTGACTATAGCCTGCAATGACTTCGTTGGTATCTACACTTTTGAGTACTAATGTTGCTGAAGGAACGGGTTCGCCATTTGAATCTAAGACTCTGCCCGTGAGGCTACCGGTGGTTTCTTGACTCCATAAAACAGAGCATTGTAAAAAAATAATTATCCCTATAAATATTCCTTTCATATGTAAATACCAAAAACTCACTTCAAACGACATGATTTGTAAAGTCGTTATTACCTGTACGAATCGTATGAGAAAAAAGAAGCCAAATTTACTGTCTTTTAAATTCAAAACATAGAAAAACTTTTCTATTTGGTCGTACAGATTCATTTTGATAGAATTAATGCTAAATCAAGAACTTATGAGAAATTTACTTGGGCTAGTGCTGTGCAGTAGTCCAGATCGGAGTGAAACGGAGCATCTGGAGACCGAAGGGCCGAGTGAATAGCGAGCTACGGAACATAACGCCACTGTGCGCTGATGGGAAGTAGGGCTGTGGAGCCCCCAAATAAAAAACTAAAATAATCGAAATGAATACAATATTATCTTGAATTAGAATTAAATTACCAAAAATACTATGCTGTTATAAAGATAATGCCTAATTTAATAGCATCATCCTATCATATCGCGATATAATTGATTGTAATCCACCCAATATTTTTATAACCATCTAAAATTGATCGTCTTATGAGTTATACCACTCGCAATATTCGTAACGTCGTTCTCCTGGGGCATTCTGGGAGTGGGAAAACGACCTTCGCTGAAACCATGTTGTTTGAGTCCAAAGCAACAAGTAGGCGTGGGTCGATCGACGAGAGAAACACAGTTTCTGATTTTACCAACATTGAAATGGAGCGTGGCAATTCTATTTTTTCCACCCTCATGAATGTAAAATGGAAGGACTCTAAAATCAACATCTTAGACACACCTGGTTTTGATGACTTTGCTGGAGAGATCGTCTCTAGTCTGAAAGTAGCGGATACTGGAGTGATGCTTCTCAATGCAAAAAACGGAGTCGAAGTGGGCTCTGAGATTATCTGGGAATATGTAAATGACTACCAGACGCCAGCCATCATCGTGGTCAATCAAATGGATCATGAAAAAGCGGATTTTGATACCACGCTTGAACAAGCAAAGAACAGATTTGGATCGAAAGTGCTCCCTGTACAATACCCTCTCAACCAAGGAAACGGATTTGATACCATAGTAGATGCGCTACGTATGACTATGTATGTGTTCCCACCTGATGGTGGAAAACCTAAAAAAGAACAAATACCCGAATCAGAAATGAATCGGGCACAAGAAATGCATAACCAACTCGTAGAGGCCGCGGCAGAAAATGATGAAACACTCATGGAAAAGTTTTTTGACGCCGGCTCGCTTACGGAAGAAGAACTGGCCTCTGGCTTGCGAATCGCTTTAGCGAATCAACAAATATTTCCTGTCTTTTGCTGCAGTGCCACGGACAATATGGGTAGTGGTCGCATCATGGGTTTTGTAAATGATATTTGCCCCTCACCAGCGGATCGCCCTGCTGCAAAATTAGCAGGTGGAGGTGAGCTGGTATGTGATGAAAAAGATAAGACTACCATTTTTATCCATAAAACGCTATCCGAACCTAGGATAGGTAATGTCACCTACTTCAAAGTATTTAGTGGGAAACTAAAAGCTGGAGATGAACTGGTCAATGCCGATACTCGGAATAGTGAACGCATCAGTCAAATATATAGTGCCAATGGAAAAAATAGAGAAGCAGTTGATGAACTGTGCGCTGGCGACATAGGCGTTGTGCTCAAAATAAAAGAAGCCAAGACTAATCAAACGCTCAATGCAAAGGGTGCTGATCACAAGATAGATCCAATGGTGTTTCCGAATTCTCGGATACGTGTAGCCGTCAATCCTCCAGCCAAACAAGATATGGAGAAACTGATGAAAGCCTTATACCAAATCGCAGATGAGGATCCTACTTTGATCATAGATCAGAATAAGAGTCTGAAGCAAACACTACTGCATGGTCAAGGCCAACTGCATCTAGATATCACCAAGTATCGCATAGAAAAGGTCAATAATATCAAGATGGAATTTGAGCGGCCACGCATCCCATATCGGGAAACTATTACGCGCACGGCCAATGATAGTTATCGTCATAAAAAGCAATCTGGTGGTTCAGGGCAATTTGGTGAAGTCCATATGCGAGTAGAGCCTTGGTATCAGGGTTTGCCAGATCCTACAGATCTAACCATCAGGAAGCGAGAGCTGGAAGAGCTCCCATGGGGAGGCAAGTTTGAATTTTTGTGGTGTATAGTTGGTGGGTCTATCGATGCCAAATATATCAATGCCATCAAAAAAGGGGTGCTGCAAAAAATGGAGGAAGGACCACTCACGGGTTCTTACTGTCAAAATATACGGGTATGTGTCTACGATGGTAAAATGCATCCTGTAGACAGTAATGATATGGCATTTATGTTGGCCTCTTCCGCTGTGTTTAAAAATGCTTTTCAAAATTCTGGACCGCAATTATTAGAACCTATTTACGAATTAGAAATACTCTGCTCCGACGACGTGATGGGGGATGTGATGGGGGACTTACAAACACGCCGTGCTATGATCATGGGTATGAGTGCGGAAGGTCACTACCAAAAAATAAACGCAAAAGTACCGCTTAAAGAATTGTACAAATACTCCGCCTCACTGCGTTCCCTTACTCAAGGGCGTGCAAAATTTAAACGTGCTTTTTCTGAGTACATGGCAGTTACGCCAGACATACAGCAAGAGCTAACGCATAGCTATAGTGCTAGCTTGCAAGAAGCATAGCCCATACAACTCGAGCGATGCAGAGCAAATGAAAACCAACTCTGGTTTAACTCTACAATCGTAAATTGCACTCAGGTGTCCAAGTAAATTGGGCACCTGTTTTTTTTGTTTTTGGATAGGTTTGGGGCCATATCGATCCCGTTAAAATACGGGACGATACCGTGTCGTCCGTTACTTCCGCCCAAAAAAAGGGCGAAACCACTACCACCACTTGTCCAAGCGCCTACTGGCGACTCGCTTTGGCGCCTTCGGCACGTCGCACTTTCAACAGCATTAAAAAAAATCTGACAATACTTATTATGTCTTAATACCATTCACGAAAAACATTAAAATTGAGTACTCAATATCAATAGGGCCAAAATTTAAAAAACCGGCAGTTGCACAGTAGATAGTACTTGCCACTAGCAGTTGCTAGTGGTTTCCTCTCTTAAAAGGTACAATGTACCTTTTATGCTTTGCAACGATCAGTCACATCAGCGGTTTTAATGACGACTTGAAATACAATTATTTTTTAGTCCACCGGAGTATAAAATAGCAGCACATTAAAACGCTTCCACTAAAAATAGAGGAAATTAGGAAAGCAGCCGATATCCAACTTGTGTAGCCAATCATAAAAAATATACCTTAAGCATACTTGAAAAGCCAAGAGTAAAAGCGTGACCTTGCAAGCTGCCTAGACTTTTGTTTCTTTGCGGCAATGGCAAAGAAAGAGAAGTCATCAGCCAACTCTAATTTATGTACCCAACTTAAATTAGGACGTTAACCTCTCTTCGAGTATTATTTTAAGTGCAAGCAAAACCATAATTTATCTTTTTGATCAATTTGTTTCTAACAATACTTTAGGATCACATTTTCTCTGAAAATAATTGCACATTCTGGCACAAATTATACATAAACCCTCAATTTCGGCACAAACTAATAACATCCTATTAGTTAAAAGTGTGTACCTTCCCCGTACACAAAAATGAAAAAATTACTCATAGTACAGACTGCCTTTATAGGCGATGTAATCTTAGCGACCGCCTTGATTGAAAAGTTGAGGGGATTCTATCCAGATTTGAAAATTGACTTTCTGCTACGGAAAGGAAATGAATCTTTGCTCAAAGATCATCCAGGCTTGAATGAAATCTTGATTTGGAACAAGACGGAAAATAAACTTTCGAATCTATATAAAACTTGGCGGACCGTACGGAAAAATAATTATGACGTGGTGGTCAACTTGCAACGCTTTTTGCCATCCGGATTGTTGACCGCTTTTTCGGGAGCAAGCAAAAAATTAGGTTTTGCTAAAAATCCGATGTCTGTTTTGTTTACCCAAAGATTTCCTCATCAAATAAGTACGGATAAGAATTCTCCACATGAAGTCAGTCGAAATCTCGAATTGATAAAAGAACTAACGGACGGCCTTATTGTTAAGCCAAAACTTTATCCAACGCTGCAAGATTTTGCCTCCGTCAAAGATACTGCAGACTATGTAACTATTTCTCCAACTTCAGTTTGGTATACCAAGCAATGGCCAGCAGAAAAATGGATAAAACTTATCAAAGGCCTGAATAAGTCTAAAGTGTACCTCTTGGGTTCGCCTACAGATAGAGAGGCTTGTAGCAAAATAGCCATACAATCTGATCATCCCAACATCGAGGTGAAGGCTGGGGAGTATAGCCTACTCCAATCGGCGGCATTGATGAAAGGAGCCATCATGAATTATGTAAATGATTCTGCGCCGCTCCATATCGCTAGCGCCATGAATGCGCCCGTTACCGCCGTTTTTCTGAGTACAGTCCCGCAGTTTGGATTTACCCCTTTGTCAGATATAAGCGTAGTACGCGAAACTTCACTAAGCTTAGCATGCAGACCTTGTGGATTGCACGGCAAAGATGAATGCCCTAAAGGTCACTTTAAGTGTGCAGAGATAGAGGTAGGCACTGGATTGGGTAGATTGAGGTGAAGACTCCTATACTAAGTGCAACCTTGGGCCTTTTCGGTTGTTACATTTATATAGGAATGGATCGGTAATTTCTGTAAAATAATAAATCAAGCTCGTGTAAGTGTTTGATTTTTTGCGACTTATAGAACTTGCTATGGTAATCTTTATAAGCTGGTCATCAGCGATTTAAAATTTATTACCGAACCATTGGATAATATAAAATCTCAATTTATGGCGCAGCTAAAGAAACTCAAAAAGATACTTCCAGCATTTAAAGTTAATATGGGCGGTATAGTACTTGATCAAGCACTACCACATAAAAAGGTAGACATGATCGACCCATTTCTCTTGGTACACCACCTAGAACATAAGTTTGATAATAATACCAAACAAGCAAATGCCGGAGTACCACCGCATCCTCATCGAGGCTTTGCTCCGGTATCTTTTGTATTCAAAGGAGGAGTCCATCATCGAGATTCAACCAATGTGAGTTCTGTAATATATCCCGGCGGTACGCAGTGGATGCATGCTGGTAAAGGAATTGTGCATAGTGAGCGTCCAGCAAAAGAAATTGCTGAAGCAGGAGAGACTTGGGAGTTGATACAGTTTTGGGTGAATGCCCCAGCAAAGTATAAAATGACCGAAGCAAAATATGTTGGACTAGATAAAGACAAAACGCCTACCGTTTGTCTCAGCAATGATAATGTAGAAGTAGGCGTGGTAGCTGGTCAGTTTCAAGACTTAAAAGGACCTATTGAGACCTTTACTCCGATAATGGCACTAAGATTGACCTTTTCAGAAACAGGGGAAGTAGACATTCCGGTGCCTGCTTCTTTCAATGGTTTTGTATATCTTCTAGACGGCGCATTGACCTATAATGATGATACTAGCTTAAAGGCAAAAGACTTAGCTTGGTTGGATAATGAAGGAGAAATAGTGAAGCTAAAAGCGACACAAAATACGAGAGCTATATTATTGGCAGGAGAGCCTATCAATGAACCTGTAGCTACTTATGGACCATTCGTGATGAATGAACAATCTGAAATCATGCAGGCCATGAGAGATTATCAAGTAGGTAAGATGGGGAAATTGGATGAGGTGTTTGAGTAGATTAGCTTGTTAGCCAGTTAGCCAGTTAGCCAGTTAGCTTGTTAGCCAGTTTGCTTGTTAGCCTATTAGCTTGTTAGCCATTAGCCATTAGCCATTAGCCATTGAACATTGAACATTAACCATTAGCCATTAACCATTGATCATTAATAATTAAAATCGTGAAACGTAGAAAATTTATAAAGTATTCCAGTTTTGCAAGCATAGGTGCTAGCCTCTTTCCGATGAGTATTGTCGAGGGGCTAGGAAAGCAAAGTGCCTCGCACCTGATACAGCTATCCGCAGCAAGTACACAGATCAGGCATGGAGCACTTAATCTACCTTTTGCAGAATTTCTAAAATCGGAATTACCATTTGATTGGTTGGTAGATGTGCAACAAAATATCTTTTTTAAAGATGGATTTCAAAGGAATGAAGCGGAGGATATGAATGTGATATCTATTGCATTGAAAGAAAAAGAAAATTTTGAGGCACTCCAAGTGAGTATTAAAGGAAATGAGATAAGCCTGCTTTGGAAAGATCAGTACGTTTCTCTGAACCAAATGAAAACGATACAAGACTTACCTTTTGAAGACGATACTTACACCTTCCAATTAGTCAAGTTACACACAGATCAATCCATTGAATTCGATCAAGATCCTAAAAGAAGCTATTTTATCCAAGTGCTAGATGGAGAGGTGTTAAATGGATCTAATTTGTTGAATTCAACAAATGGGCTAGGTATTATATCAGAAAGCAAGCCACTCGCTTTAAATGCCAGGGTAAATAGCTCTGTTTTAATTATTTCTCGTTTACAAGGCATTTAGAGGCTATGTCTTCAATACTAATTTCTAGATTGCAATTTCGCAATCAAAGTGAAAACAATTAAGATAATAAGTTTGTAATCTTCGATACTTATTGTTTACCTTCCGAATAACATTAACGGAAGTTGAGTAGTATGCTAAAAGAAATATATCGATTTATACATCCAAAATTTCAAAATCTATTTCTTGAGTATAAAGTGGATTTAAAACCACGATATGGTCATGGTGCTCCTCCGCATAAATTGCTTTACGAAATTATTGATAAAGAAAGGAGTCAGTATGCAACATACCTTGAGCGTGCGCTGAACTACAAAGAAAATTTTTGGAAGATTCAAGATGCCCAGAAAGAAACGGATAATGCTAAACCTGCTTGGAATAATGGTTTCTTTCCTGGCTTGGACATTGTCATGCTGTATACGATCCTTGCTGAAGTCCATCCCAAAAAATATATAGAAGTAGGTTCAGGCAATTCTACAAAAGTTGTTTACAAATGTAAGCAAGAACAAAATTTAGATACGGAGATCATTTCTATTGACCCTATGCCAAGAGCAGAAATAGATGCCCTGGTGGACAAAAATTACCGACTGCCATTTGAGAATTTGGATGTTGATATTATAAAGCTTCTTGATGAAGGTGATATATTGTTCATTGACAATTCGCACAGGATCTTTCCCAATTCGGATGCCATGGTGTTTTTTATGGAAATTTTGCCAAGACTAAAAAAGGGCGTCATCGTTCATGTGCATGATGTGTTTTTGCCTTATGATTATCCTCAAGTGATGTGTGATAGATTTTATAACGAGCAGTACGGATTAGCAATGTACATTCTTGCCAACCCTAAGAAATACAAAACCCTATTTCCAAATTATTTTGTTTCTGAAGACAAAGCCCTCTCCAACACAATCTCCTCTATATGGGATCATCCAACTTTAAAAGACGTTGAACGTCACGGAGGTTCATTTTGGCTAGAAATCATGGAATAAATAAGTTTGAGAAAATTTTTCTAAAGCTATCTTTTACTTAAATTTAGGTATGAAAGCCTCCATCGAAATCAGTATGTATCCCTTAGATAAGCAGTACGGCAACCATATTTTGGCCTTTATCAAAGAGCTTAATCAATACCCAGAGATAGAAGTGCGGACCAATACCATGAGTACCCAAATATTCGGAGAGTACGATACATTGATGGATTTGATGAAAAACGAAATCAAAAAAGCCTTTTCGGCAACGAAAACCACCATAATGGTGTTAAAAATAGTGAATGAAGACCTAAGCTGACCTTCTTGGAATAGTTCTCGCTTTCAATTTATCGGAGTAATTTTGAAGCGACCGCCTTGTTACCATAAAATTGCACTCCAATAATTTAGACTAGCAAATTACCGAACCATTCAAATTATTGACATGAAGAAATTAGCTTGGATTATTATCACGACGATTATTACGACAGCACTTGTCAGTAGTCTCATTACGTTTACTTTATTTCAAGAGCTAAGTGCGGACTTGTCCCAAGGTCAGCAGCCATCTTTCGAAGCCAACTTTGTTAAGAATCGTGTCAACGTGAAACCAGCACTTTTGCCTACCGACTTTGTCGAAACTTCTGCAGTAGTACGACCAGCTATCGTTTCTATCATGGCGAAGAGAGGAGAATTTGGTGGCGGAAATGGATCGGGTGTGATTATCAGCGAAGATGGCTACATCGTGACCAACCATCATGTTATCGACAACACAGATTCTTTTGAAGTGACCACGAATGATAAGAAAACCTATTCTGCAAAAATCATAGGATCGGATCCTACCACTGATTTAGCATTGATAAAAATAGAAGCTAAAAATTTACCTACTGTTACTTTTGGGGATAGTGATACTGTGCAAGTAGGAGAGTGGGTACTCGCTGTCGGTAATCCTTTCAATCTCACCTCAACAGTTACCCTTGGTATCGTTAGCGCTAAGTCCAGAAACATCAATATACTGAGTAGTCAAGAATATTCAGTCGAGAGTTTCATCCAAACAGACGCTGTTGTCAATCCTGGCAATAGTGGCGGTGCATTGGTAAACGCTAAAGGAAAACTAGTCGGAATCAATGCAGCTATACTTACAGAGACGGGATCATACGAGGGGTATTCTTTCGCCATCCCAGCCAATCTGGTGGAGAAGGTGATAGCTGATCTGAAAGAGTATGGAGAAGTAAAAAGAGCTATCCTTGGTGTTCTTATCGAGAATGTAGATGAAGATTTCGCCAAAGAAAATAATCTAGCAAAACCGAAAGGAGTCAAAATTGAACAAGTCAACCGGAAGAGTAGTGCAGAAGAAGCCGGCTTCAAATCTGGCGACATCATTATCGCTGTCAATGGCACACAAACCAATTCTACCTCAGAGCTCCAAGAAAAAGTAGCACGCTTCCGTCCTGGTGATGTAGTCAGCATAGAATTTATTCGTGACGGCAAGAAGCAAACTGTCGACAATGTAAGACTAAAGGGAATAGACTAATATTGCCTAATGCACTAATTTTCAGAGCGGACTCAACTATTTACCACTATTTATTATGGCGTGATGGGTGACTAATTGCGATAATAGGGTCAAAAGAAAAAAAGCAGTATGAGACATTTATACATCCTTTTTATTCTTTTGTGCGCTTCGTTTTATACCCTAGCTCAAGAGACCACTACCGATGACTATTACTACTTTATTCCCAAGAGCAGTAGTTTGAGCCTAGGCCTAGGCGTACCCAGTACCACACAGATAGCGGTTCAGTTCATTAGTCTTATTGATCAGGACGCCAAAGCTACACCCCAGTTCACCTTAAAATATGAATACGCCATCAATGAGAATATCGGTATTGGTGCTTACGCAGGATTCTATACCGGAGAGACGGATGCCATAGGTATCCCAAACGTACCTATAGATTCTATCATCAATGATCCGGGATCTATATTAGGTGGCCTTTTGGGCGGCGGCAATTCTTCCACTTA
>CALIEI010000002.1 GCA_938022165.1 uncultured Saprospiraceae bacterium
ATATAGGATTAGATGTTAGACATTAGATGTTAGACGGCTTGATTAGAACAAACGTCTAAAATCTAATGCCTAATTTCTAAAGTCTTCTTCAACAATGAAATAAGTAACGAAATTGAAAAAAGATAAAATAATCATAGTAGGCGCTGGACTGTGTGGAACCCTACTCGCTATACGAATGGCACAAAAAGGATTCCAAGTAGTCATATATGAGCGCAGGCCTGATATGCGATTGGGCGTAGAAGATGCGGGCCGGTCCATTAACTTGGCCTTGTCGGCTAGAGGATTGATGGCACTAGAAAGTGCGGGCATCAAGGAAGCAATATTAGAAGAATGTATTCCCATGCGCGGCAGGAAAATACACCCATTAGGGGGAGAAGCGTTTTTATCTCGGTACAGTGGTCGAGAGGAAGATTATATCAATTCGGTTTCCAGGCCGGGTTTGAATTTGGCCTTGATCGAAGAAGCAGATCGATTTGATAATCTGCAGTTTCACTTTGAATGCAAAGTAACGCATGTGGACTTAGAAGCGGCCTCTATCCAATATATACAAGACGGAGAAAATAAAACGGACAATGGAGACATCGTCATTGGAACAGACGGAGCAGGCTCTGTCGTGCGAAGAGCGATGATGGGGCAAACTACAAAATTGTTATTCAACTATTCTCAAGATTTTTTGCGACATGGGTATAAAGAATTGTCCATCCTCCCTGCTGATGGTGGGGGCTGGAAAATAGAAAAAGAAGCTTTGCACATTTGGCCGAATGGTAGTTTCATGATTATCGCCTTGCCGAATCTAGATGGGAGTTTTACGCTGACCATGTTTCACCCTTATGAAGGTGAGGCTGGTTTCAACACTTTAAATACGAAAGAAAAAGTCAAAACTTTTTTTGAAAAGTATTATCCAACTTTACTACCACATATCCCACATTTGTATGAGGAGTATTTTGAAAATCCAGTGGGGACGCTTGGAACCATAAAATGTTATCCATGGCAGGCTTATGGGAAAACGCTCATTATGGGAGATGCCTCGCATGCCATCGTTCCGTTCTATGGACAAGGCATGAATGCTTCATTGGAAGATGTACGGGTATTTATGGAGATCTTAGAACAAGAAGGAAATAACTGGAAAGTGGTATTTGATAAATTTCAAGATGCGAGAGTTGACAATGCCAACGCTATTGCAGACTTGGCCATAGACAACTTTTACGAAATGCGTGATCATGTAGACGATAAAGCATTCATGCGCAAGCGTAAGGTAGAGATGCAATTAGAACAAACTTTTGCAGATTATTATTCCAAGTATTCATTAGTGACCTTCAAGCCTAGTCTCCCTTACGATGAGGCCATGCGCCGTGGAAGAAAGCAAGACCAAATGTTATTGGATATCTGTGGAGATGACAACTATGAAAATATCCCGCTGGAATCTATCAGAGAAAAACTTATGTCCATAGAAGTATAATTATGAAAATCAGTATCAACTTAGAAGGAAAAAACTATCAATGTGATCTAGCAAATCCAATTGACATATCAATACCTATTGGTCAAGTAAAGTGTTTTTACTCTACTGATTTTAAAGTTAGTCCATATACCGCTGATGAATTTATTGGTTCGGTAAAGGAAGGCGCACCTGTCAACTTCTTTGATGTGCAAATGAATCCCCACGGCAACGGCACGCATACCGAATGTCTAGGACACATCACCAAAGCTCAAGAGTCGGTCAATGATCATCTAAAGCAGTTTCATTTTTTAGCCAGTCTGGTAAGTGTGGATTTGGAAGAACTAGACAACGGTGATAGTGTCATCAGTCTGGAAAACTTAATGATAGCATGCCATGATAATATCCCTGAAGCCATTATAATTCGCACTCTCCCAAATGATGATGCCAAATTGACTAAAGATTATTCTGGCACCAACCCACCCTATCTCACTTCTGAAGCCATGACTTTTTTAGTTGAGTCTGGGGTAAAGCATTTATTGCTTGATCTTCCTTCTGTCGATCGAGAAGTGGATGATGGTATTTTGGCAGCGCATCATATCTTTTGGAAGGTGCAGGGCAATGAAGCGGATAAGGATTCAAGATTTGATTGCACCATCACAGAAATGATCTATGTACCAAATGAAGTGCTTGATGGCCTTTACCTATTGAATATACAAATACCTTCTATGCAATTAGATGCGGCGCCTAGTAAGCCGGTGTTGTATGCATTACATAAAGTATAAGCATTCTGCGTCATGGCAAATAACAAGAGCAACATTATCATTTATTATACCGCCGACGGAAAGGCTGCCGTTAGTCTAATGACCAAAGATGGCAATGTCTGGATGAATCAAAAAGAGCTGGCTGAACTTTTTGACACCTCTAAGCAAAACATAGGCCAACACATACAAAACATACTGAATGACAATGAATTACACCACGATTCAGTTGTAAAGAATTACTTTACAACTGCTCAAGATGGGAAACAATATGAGGTTACATTTTATGCCCTAGACATGATATTATCTATTGGCTTTAGGGTTCGAAGTAAGAGGGGTACGCAGTTTAGGATCTGGGCTAATCGAAATCTAAAGTCTTATATGATAAAAGGTTTTGTCATAGATGATGAGCGACTCAAAAATCCAGATGGTAGGCCTGATTATTTTGATGAACTCTTGGAGCGTATTCGTGATATACGTACTTCAGAAAAGAGATTTTATCAAAAGGTTCGAGATCTTTTTAGTCTAAGTAGTGATTATGATTCTAGTGATAAGGCTACTCAAATGTTCCTTGCAGAAACTCAAAATAAACTTATATACGCAGTCACCCATCACACAGCGGCTGAACTTATCATAGAAAGAGCTGATGCCAATAAACCGAATATGGGGCTGACTTCATGGAAAGGTTCCATAGTCAGGAAAGGAGATATCATTATTGCCAAAAACTATCTATCCAAAGATGAATTAGACACTCTGAATAGATTAGTAGTGATCTTTCTTGAAAGTGCAGAACTCAGAGCAAAAGACAGAAAAGATTTAACCACAAATTTTTGGAAGGAAAATGTAGATAAAATACTTGAGTTTCAAGACAAACATATTCTTCAAGGTTTAGGGAAAATTTCCAATGCAAGCATGAAAGAGGAAGTGAAAAGTACTTATGAAGAATTCAATCAAAGACGCAAATTGAATGAAGCGAAAGAAGCCGACCTTAAAGATCTTGAAGAATTAAAATCACTAGAAGAAATAGTGAAAAAAGAAAAGCAAATAAAGACGTAAATTCATAATCAATTATGGAAAGCAAAGTACTCAAAGATAAAGCACAGCCACTAGGCAATTACCCGCATGTCAGACGTGTAGGTGATTTCATATATGTGTCTGGCACCAGTAGCCGCCGCAAAGACAACACCCACGTTGGCGCTACACAAGATGAAGAAGGCAACTGGCATTTAGATATAGAAGCACAAACCAAGGCCGTGATTGAAAATATTGGCGAACTGCTCAAAAGTATTGGCGCTGATTTGAGCCATGTTGTAGACATCACTACCTTCTTAGTAGATATGAAAGACTTCAAGGGCTACAATAAAGTGTATGGGACTTTCTTTAATCATGAGACAGGACCAACTAGAACTACAGTAGCGGTGCATCAATTGCCTCATCCGAATTTATTGATTGAGAT
>CALIEI010000003.1 GCA_938022165.1 uncultured Saprospiraceae bacterium
TGATCACGGTGAAAAGTGATAGCAAAACGGTGTGCCTCATTTCTTAGGTGCTGCATGAGTTTGAGCGACTCCGATTTTTTGTCGATGTAGATTGGAATGGGATCGTCTGGAAAAAATATTTCTTCCAATCGTTTAGCGATACCGATCACGACCATCTTGTTTTCTATGCCCAAAGTCTTAATGCTTTTCATAGCGGCGCTCAACTGGCCTTTGCCACCGTCGACCATGAGAAGTTGCGGCAAGGGTTCACCCTCATCCAATAGTCTTCTGTAACGACGATGGACGACCTCTGTCATCGAAGCAAAATCATCAGGCCCTACCACAGTCTTGATATTAAACTTGCGATAATCCTTTTTACTTGGTTTCGCATTTTTAAAGACCACACAAGAAGCCACAGGATTTGTTCCTTGTATGTTACTGTTATCAAAACACTCGATGTGCATAGGCAATTCTTTCAGCTGCAAATCGCTTTGCAAAGTCTTGAGAATACGTTCTGCGGGCGTTTGTTTCTTGATCTTGTTGATGGCATCTTTCTTCTTTTGCATCAGATAGTACCACACATTCTTTTCGGACAATTCTAGCAACTTCTTTTTGTCGCCTCGTTGCGGTACTGTAACCAGCATGTCATCATAAGGCACAGGCACTTCCATTGGACAGATGATTTCAGGTGCAGTACTCTTGAAACGTTCTCTCAATTCTGGAATAGAAAAAGACAAAAGATCTTCTTCATCCTCATTCAGATTCTTAACCAACTCCATCGTAAAGGTATTGATGATGGCACCATTGACCACTTTGATATAGTTGACATAGGCACTGGTTTCATCAGTACCTATCGAGAACACATCTACATCTTTGATTACTGCGGAGACAACAGTCGACTTGCCTTGATAGTCTTCAAAGGCAGTCAGCTTAACTTTGAGATCTTGCGCTTTTTCAAATTCTAAATTTTCCGCGTAGGTTTGCATTTGCTGTTTAAAGTGAGACTTCACGGATGCAAAGTTTCCACGCAGCATATTCTTTATTTGTGCAATCTTAGCATTGTAGCTTACTTCGTCTTCTTTACCCACACAAGCGCCTTTGCAGTTTTTGATATGGTACTCTAGACAAACTTTAAATTTCCCAGCTTGAATATTTGAATCAGACAGATTGAAGTTGCAAGTTCGCAAAGGGAACAACTGTTTAATTAAGTCCAAGATTATTTTCAATCGATGCTTTGAAGAGTAAGGACCAAAGTAAGTAGAGCCATCTCGAAATACTCTTCTAGTGATGAACACTCTTGGAAAGCGCTCTTTTTTAATTACTATATAAGAGTAAGACTTACCATCCTTTAAGGCAACATTATATCTCGGTTGTAATTTTTTGATGAGGGTATTCTCCAGCAATAGAGCATCTGCTTCAGTTTCGACAATGGTGAACTCTAAGGAAGCGGCGTTTTTAACCATCGTCCGCGTCTTGTGCAGTTGATGCTTCTTATCTCCAAAGTAAGAGGCAATTCTCTTCTTTAGATTTTTAGCTTTCCCCACATAGATAACGGTATTCTCCTTATCACGAAATCGATAGACCCCTGCATCAGACGGCAAGGTAGGCAGTAATTTTTTATAGTCTTCGGTGGTCATTTAAAATAGCTATTAGCTGTTAGCCCTTAGCTATTAGCCTTCTAAAAGCTAAGGGCTAATTGCTAATTGCAGCTGGCTTTCGCCAGCTAGTATCTCATCCCTTTCAAATAATCAATACTAATTTTAACGCTTTCTATAGGTTGGTGGTTTTTACATGCATCTTGCTCTACATAGAAATGCTTCATGCCTGATTTTTTCTTGCACTTGAATATTTCTTCAAAATCAATAATCCCATTTCCAACTTCGGTAAAGAACCGTTCATCCGTATTGTCCATATCTTTGACATGCCAAAGAGAAAAGCGACCAGCATGGTTTTCAAAATACTTTTTTGCAGATACATTGGCTTTCTCAGTCCAGTACAAATCCAGCTCCATATCAACTATTGAAGCGTCTGTTTCAGAAAGCAAGATGTCATAAGGGATCTTACCGTCTAGTTCAAAAAATTCAAAGTCGTGATTATGGTAAGCCATTTTTACTCCATGCTTTGCAGAGATTTGTCCACACTTATTGAGTAATTCTGCAATACCTTTATAGTGGTCTGAACTTTCACGTTCAAAGTCTAAAAGATATGCAAGTACAATATATTCCTGACCGATAGTCGCCGCATCTTCAGCGTAGCGTTCAAATTGATTAATTGGCGTACCAAATAAAGATTTGTCTTGAGCTCCAGTCAGCGTATGACCACTCGTAATGGTAAGACCTAAATCGTCTAATACTTTTTTAAACTCTTTGGGCGCCATGCCATAGTACTCGCCATTTTTGTAACCTGCAACCTCAACATCGTCATATCCCATTGCTGCGATAGCCTTCAAAGTGCCCACTGGATCTGCTGCCATGGCATCTCTGACCGTATATAATTGTATACCTATTTTGCCTACTTTTTTCATCTCCCATAGTGCTCTGGAAGGAATCAATGAAGATAGTGCACCTGCACCCATCAATTTGCTAAACTGTCTTCTATACATGGTATTTAACTTTAAGATTGGCTAAAATAAGCATAAAGAATTAAACTAAGCTATATTTTTAACAATACCAATTCTTGACAATGGGGCATAAATGGTGCATATTTACACCAATAAATTTATAGATTATGTCTCGACAAAGTATAACTTTTACCAAACCAAATGATGAATGGCTAAAAGAAATGGTTGCAAGTCAAGAGTATTCAAGTAAAAGTGAACTCATCAACGACTTGATCCGTCAGGCGCGAAATCAGCAGCAACAAATTGACTGGATACGAAATAAATTGAGTCAAGCAGAGAAAAGCGGATTTACAGAAATGAACAAAAACGATATCTTAAAGGAGGCCAAAAAAAGAATAAATGACTAATTATAAACTTAGCAATCATGCCAAGGAAGATTTAATTAGAATTTATATTTATGGAACAAAAGAATTTGGAGTACGACAAGCCGATAAATATTTTAATGCCTTTTTCGAGTGCTTCCAAACCATTTCTGAAAACCCTTTTTCATTCCATTCAGTAGATCATATAAAAAAAGGCTATCGCCGATGTCCATGTGGTTCAGACAGTATTTACTTTAGAATTAATGATGGAATAGTTGAAATAATGGTAATTGTAGGAAAACAAGATTTGAAAAATATATTTGCGGAATAAATTTAGAGTTCAAATAGTATCATTCTGTTTCTTACTAAAACAATAATGATAAACTACCACAATCAAACAAATAAGTAAGCCAAAAAACTCCCTTGTGTATTCTATATACGGCGTAGAGGCCTTCATCTCATCAGCAATACTCGGCATTCCTTGCTGGATCCAGTCTAGGATATAAGGGGTATAACTTAAAGTATACACTAAAAAGAAAGTTAAGAAAAAGACTAAAATCCGTTTATCTATTTTTTTAAAGATCGCGTAAGCAGACATCGCCGCAACAAACAAATAAATAATGACCCAAGTCAGGGCATCGGGATCGTTGAACTGCCAATAGGCGAAGAGCACAAAGACAAGTGCCAATATTCCGTTTAGTATTTTCAAAACTGTAATCTATAGTTTAAAAGTGGCAATAAGCCCAACTGATTTCTACGCACCACCTCACCAAGGAAAGCATCATAAAATGCAAAAGATTCATTTTCTTTATTCGTTAGGTTTTGTATATCCAAAGATATGGTACTCGTTACTTTTTTGCGTACTACTTTTCGATAAAGACTAAGATCCACTCTGCTATAATCTCCCTGTTGCTCACTGAACAATAAGCTATTATCAAAAACAGTAGTCCCAGCAGCGACTGAAGCGGCTACATCAATTGGCGTTTCTCTAAATCCACCCAATAAATTATATCGTATATGTATGCCATGTGATTTACCATTGTCTTTCACCCACTCTTTTCCCAGCAGCGCATTGACTATATAGCGCCCATCATAGCGAGTGCTAGCCCATTCCCCTTGTTCGTTTTCAAATTGAGATTGATAGAGTGTTCCGTTGAGCCACATCGTCCACCCCGACTCAGGAGTGTTATATCTGAAGCTAGATTCTACGCCGTAGTTTCTTCCTTCTACAATGTCAACATTATTAAATGAATTAAAAACATCCAAAGGCATATCGTAGAGCTCTTGATAAAAGGTCTCCACTTTCCAATTGTATCGAGATTGCTGTATAATATAAGAGATGCTATTTTGCCAAGATTTGATGTTACCTATAGACTCTTCTTGACTTACAACTAAATTAATAATGTCTCTAGGACTACGAGACTGGCTGTATAAGCCACTTGCTACATGTATTCGCCCTACACCACCTATTCGTCTAGAAATATTTACACGCGGCTCGATCAAAAAGTCTGATTCCCCTAATCCTGAATCTTCTAGTCCTAAATTGATTCCAGCATTCAATTTCCATACTTTGCTCCAGTTCAATTCCAATTCTGAAAACAAGCCCCCTCGGTTGATGCTTCCCTTTGTATCAGGAATAAGAGTAGAAGCGTCTCCTTCAGAGCTTACATTGTATTGCTGGCTAGTCAAGTAAACTCCGTTGGTCCAAGAACCTTGTTTTATTCTTCTCCCCAAAGAAGCCTTAGTGCTTAGCATGGTAGATTGATCGATGTCGGATGATAGTACGATATTTGGATTAGCTGCTTGGGTGCTCAGTCTGCTGGCATCGTTTGCGCTCAATATACTAGTGATGTTGAGCCTATATTTGCTTCCAATATAAGTGTCATAGTTAACACCTACGATACCTGTGTCTCCGCTAAAATCAATATTCGTATTGTCTTTTTCCTCCATGCGATCTTCGTCATTTTCTGGAGCGGTGAACACATTATTACTTAGTCCTCCGACGCCAAATACTTTTAGAATTCCTTTTTTTACTGGAAATGAAAAATTGAAAGCAAAGTCTTGAAAGTCAATAGCCTCTCCTCCAAAGTCAAGACCCAACTGCGAAAGCAATCCCACAGTGGAAAACCTATAATTAAAAAGATAGCTACCCGCATTGGCGTCTTTCTTAAATGGACCTTCGCTACTTACTTCTAGCCCTATCAGTCCGACTTGCACCAGATGTTTGCGATCTTCTTGATCTCCGTTGCGCATACTCATCCCCATGATACCACCTACTGCATTTTGAAAAGTACTTGGGTAGATGGATTTATAAAATTGACTTCTTGACAAAAGTTGCGCACTGAGTACATTCACACCGCCAGCATTTTGACTAGGTCGATCTGTGAAGGTCCCCGCATTACTGGTATGATTAGGATTGAGAATTTCGACCCCTTCTAGAAACCACTTGAAGTGATTTGGGCTATTGCCTCGCACGGAGATGCCATTGGCTTGATCGTTTGCATTGGCTACACCTGCAAAACTTTGTGCTAGACGCGCTGGATCAAAAAATGTAGCAGGCAATTTCCGTACTTCCTCGATTGTAATCGGCTCTACCAAGTCTGGCAAAAAATCTTGATCATTATATCTTCCGATTCCTACATCCACTATGCAGATAGTGGTTTCTACCGCCTCCATTTTGATTTGTAGGTTTTCTACATCCAATTCAGTATCCGTCAAAGATATCACCAGGTCCTGATCCGCATAGCCCAAGTAGGACACCCGCAGCGTACATCGTTCGGGTAAAACGGCGGACACTTGAAACACACCCTTATTATCTGTGATGGTCCCCTCTATAACTTTCTCCGCTTCCATCAATACCACTGTAGCTCCCAATAGTGCTTCTCTAGCCTCGCCCTGCACCTTTCCACTTATCGTAGTCTGACCGTTCAATGTGCAAAAACAATAACACAGAAAGAAAAATGCCACTGTATACTTCATGCCACAAAAGTACATAGTTTTAGACTGTCACGCTGAAAAATATACCTAAGACTATTTGGGTATCCCACCTGCCTGCGCCACTAGCTATACGCAGGTGGCCGGGCTCTGCGTGACCAGGTCCCAGCCTGCCCCACCATCCTTGGTCACGGACTGCTTCTTTCAGTCGCATCACTACTATCCCTGATACGGCTGACGCTGCAAGGGGCTCTACATATTTATTGGATCTAAAATTATTAAATAGGTATCTGTGTATTTATTTTTTGACTGCGACATAAAATTTCCCTCTGTGCTAAGGTCTTCTTCTGATCCCGATAAAACTTTGTGATCTTATGACTTAGTTTAGCTTCTTCCATAAAGAAGCCATCGTGACCATATATGGAATCTACTTCAACCAATTCTGCTTGCGGTAGATGTTGTGCTAAGTAGCGTTGAGATTTGATAGGCACCAATAGATCGGACTTGAAGCCTATCACCAAAGTTGGAATGTGTATAGACTGCAGAGCCATTATTTCACTTCCACGATTCCGTCCTATTTGATGTGTGTCGATACACCAAGTCAAATAATATAGAGAAAGCGCATCAAACCGCTCACTAAATTTTTGACCTTGATAGTTGATATAAGAAGAAGCCCTATAGTCTCCGACTTGATTCAAATTATCTGTTTGATCCTGATCTAGCTTTTCACTTGTTCTGTAAGTAAGCATAGCTACAGCTCTGGCGGCTTTCAATCCCTCTTGTCCTCCATGCTGAGTACCAAATGTAGCGTCGGCTCGTATGGCCATGCGCTGCGCTTCATGTATGGCAATACCCCAAGCAGATTCCTTTGCGCTAGATGCTAACAAGATCATGTGCGAAACTTTACCACTAAAACCATAAGCAAATTCTAATGCTTGGTACCCACCAAATGATCCGCCAATCAAAGTGTGAATAGTCTGGATATCCAATGACTCAGCAAGCTGTAAAAAAGCTTGCACTTGATCTCTGACCGTAAACCGCAGAAAATCTAAATTCTCTGGCCTAGTAGATCCATAGGGAGAGCCTATACAATTAGCGCAAATAATAAAGTGCTTAGTCGGGTCGTATAATTTACCCACCCCAAAGAATGTGCTCCACCACTCCAATACATTGGTATCTCCAGAGATGGCATGAAATACCCAAACAATATTGGATCGATCAGCATTCATTTTTCCAAATGTCTGGTAAGCAATATTTACATTGTCCAACTGCTCTCCAGACTCAAGTCTCAAGGAATCTATTTTATAGTTTTTCATTGGGGCTTCGCATTTTTGATGGCTTGATCAAGATCGTCGATGAGGTCGTTTACATTTTCCAGACCAACCGAAAGTCTGATAAAATTGGGATTGATTCCCGCAGCCTGTTGATCTTCGAGACTCAATTTTGAATGGGTCGTCGAAGCGGGATGTGTAGCTATAGATCTTGAATCTCCAAGATTGGCAGTAAGGCTATGCAACTGCAAACTATTTAAAAAATGATGGGCTGCTTTCTCTCCTCCATTTAACTGAAAGGCGACCATTCCGCCACCCAATTTCATTTGTTTTTTTGCAAGTTCATACTGAGGCGAAGTAGGTAGAAAAGGATAAGTGACGCCATGAACTTGACCTTGATCTTGTAACCATTGCGCTATAGTGAATGCATTTTCACAATGTCTATCCATTCTAATGGCTAGCGTCTCCAGGCTCTTAGAGAGTATCCAGGCGTTGAAGGGCGAGAGGCAGGCTCCTGTTCGTCGGATAAATTCGTAGCATTTTTTCACATGTTCCTTAGTACCTAGTATGACGCCACCCAGTACTCTACCTTGACCATCCATATATTTGGTGGCGGAGTGTATGCTCAGGTCTATACCGAAGGTAGACGGCTTTTGCAAATAGGGTGTAGCAAAGCAATTATCCACTATAGAAAGAACCCCATGCGTTTTGCACAGCTTAGAGATAAAATCTAGATCGGCGATTTTTAAGGTTGGATTGGAGGGCGTCTCTAGATAAATCAATTTTGTATTGGCTTGGATTGCTTTCTCCCAGGCTTGGTTGTCGTCTACTTCTACCAAGGTATAGTCGACACCCATCTTGGGTATGATGTTCTTTACAATATATAAGGTGTTGCCAAATGAGTTTTTAGAAGCTACGATATGATCTCCGGCTTCTAGAAATGCGACCAAGCTGGTATACACCGCTGACATTCCAGAGGAGGTACTTACGCCATCTTCATAGCCCGACAATAAACAAAGCTTTTGTATAAACTCGGAAGTGTTGGGATTAGAGAATCTTGAATATAGATTACCTTCTTGAGCACCATTGAATATAGCTGCTCCCTGCTGGGCACTATCAAAAGTAAAACTTGAAGTAAGATATAAAGGAACAGAGTGTTCTCTTTGACGAGTACGTTCAGCCTGCGTGCGGATGGCGATGGTTTCAAACTTATTTTCTTTCATGTCTTGATCTTGTAGGCAAAATCAAGAACCGTGAAAAAATAGAAGACATCTGTCATCCCAAATCATCTTTCTCTTTGAATCCAAAGAGATGGAATTAGCACCTTATCTATAAAGACTGGTTGCTAAGGTTTCGCAGGGCCATTTCCCTCCACCTTTCTTGATAATGCAGTAAATTAAAGAACTAATGCAAATGTAAGGAAAAGTACAATAGAATAAAGCCTTAAAAAATAATTAAGATTTTCTTGACACTTGTAGGGCCAAATGGACAAGCGATAGTAGAGGCCACGACCAGCGGGAGTGGGTCCAGGCTTTGGAGTATAGCATGGTGCTGGACGGATACCCTCGCATAGCGCGGTCCCGAGTGAGGTCTTATTTGGGTCGATGATAATCGACTCAAATAAGACCGAACCGGGATGGCCCCTCATACATAACTATATAAACTTTACGTAGCTTAAAGGACAAAAATTGTAAAATAAGTAGTGTGGAATACTTGACTAACATGTAAAAGCACGTTGTACTAATTCGATAGATGAATTGCTTGACAATATTTAGAAATATACAAAGTATCTTGCCGGAGATTTTGAAAGTAAGGTGGAAGAACTAAATGAACTGACGAAAAATATGATCAAAGAAAAGCAGTATTAATATTTGTCTTATGAAAAATTTGAAAAAACGAATAGAGCAATTTTACGAGCTGACGATGGATATATTATTCCCTATCCGTAATAGTATTCAGCATATCAATGAAATGGATGTAGACATCATCTATCCAGAATTGTTATCTATCTTGAATCACAGCATTGTTAAATGCAAGGGTGATAATAACCATGTAGCTAAAGCTTTTTGTGAGTATATGCCTTCAATGCGGGCACTTTTGAATAAGGACGTAGAAGCCATCTATGAAGGAGATCCAGCAGCAAGAAGTAAGGAGGAAATTATTTTGGCGTACCCAGGGTTTACGGCTGTATCTGCTTATCGGATAGCTCACTTTTTGGAAAAGAATGAAGTCCCACTAGTGCCACGAATGATCACAGAACATGCGCACAGCATCACAGGTGTGGACATCCATCCATCAGCGAAGATTGGGGAATACTTGTGCATCGATCATGGCACAGGAGTAGTGATCGGAGAGACTACAGTGATCGGTAAGCATGTCAAGATATATCAAGGAGTGACGCTAGGCGCCTTGAGTATACCGAGAAGAGAGTGTAAAGGGAAGCGGCATCCTACTATCGAAGATCATGTAGTGATCTATGCCCAGGCGATCATCCTTGGTGGCGACACTGTGATTGGCGAGCATGCGGTGATCGGAGGGAATGTTTGGATTACAGAAAGTGTGGCGCCACATTCTAAGGTTTATTATGAAAACACAAAGCAAAAAGTCAAAGAGTAATGAGTATAGAAAAATTAATCGGTAATACACCTTTGGTGAAATTGGATAGGTTAAACCCTAATCCAAAAGTGAATCTCTTTGCTAAGCTGGAGGGGCAAAATCCTGGAGGAAGTGTAAAAGATAGAGCCGCCCTGTTTATGATAAAGAATGCTCTGAAAGAAGGGCGTTTGACGCAGGATGATACCATCATCGAAGCGACGAGTGGCAACACTGGAATTGCTTTAGCTATGATTGCATCTATCTTTAAACTAAAGATCAAACTAGTAATGCCAGGCTCTGCAACACCAGAGCGGATCAAGACGATGCGTGCTTATGGAGCAGAGGTGATTTTAACTCCAGCAGAAAAGACCATCGAATTTTCGAGACAGCATGCACAAGATTTGTCAGATCAGTATGGATACATTATCTTGGACCAGTTCAATAATCCCAGCAATCGTCAGGCTCATATCGAGACGACAGGTCCTGAGATTTGGAAAGATACTCACGGAGAGGTGACTCATTTCGTATCCGCTATGGGTACAACGGGTACCATCACGGGAACATCCACCTTCCTGAAAGAACAAAATAATAATATCAAAATTATCGGTGCCCAACCTAAAGAAGGTTCACGCATACCAGGTATCCGTAAATGGTCGCCTGAGTTTTTACCAGGCATCTATCAGCCAGAACGCATCGACGAAATTCGATACGTAGATACAGTTGATGCTACTCATGCTGCCAGATCACTTTCTGAAATAGAAGGCATCATGGGCGGTATGAGTGGTGGAGGTGCTTGCCATATCGCAGTAGAATTGGCAAAAGAATTAGATCAAGGGACTATTGTATTTATCGTGTGTGATCGCGGGGATAGATACTTGAGTTCAGAACTATATATTTGAGAAAAGACAGAACGAAAATTCACCGAGGACGGAGTGTGGGTTGTATTTGTAATCTAGCAGTTAGGTGTTGGCAATTAGCATTTAGCCGTATGCTCCTTAGTGTTTTGTTTTTTTTAATAATTAAAGGAAGATTTTAGAAATTAGCTATTAGACTTTAGACGATTATTCCAAGTAATCCGTTTTTTACTTATAGCACAGAACACGCTAGAGCAGCATTCATAATTCATTAAAAAAAGCTATTAGCCTTTAGCTGCTAGCCACTAGCCGAGTTTTCTAAGTAGTTCGTTTTTCTTTCATAGTTAAAGCACACGCAAAAACTGCATTCATAATTAATTAAAAAAGCTATTAGCCGCTAGCCACTAGCCGATTTTTCTAAGTAGTTCATTTGTTCTTTCATAGTTAAGAACACGCTAGAACAGCGTTTATAATTTATAATTTACCATTTATAATTTAATCTTGCCTAGCAAAACAATCTGTCCTAAATGATAGTGACTATGCTCAATCGTCCCATATAAATTCCGAAAGTAGCTCCCATATTTTTCATCTGCAAAAGGCTTATCAAAAATATCTTCAGGAAGACTTTCGATCTTGGCTGCAAATGTTTCTGCTATATCAAACATCTCCTTTTTCACTGCTATCCAGTCATCTTCATTTTTTAATGGCTCATGAATAAAACTCTCTTTATCAGAAGCCACCAATGCACCACCGTTCATGACAGGCAGCTGTACCTTCATATAGTATGTAGTATGGTGCACCAAGGTCAAAATAGAATTACAATCTCCGATCTTCTTGTTTGCTTCCTCCCAACTAACGCCTTCTAATGCCTCCTTAAAACTCACGGCCGTCCAATTTTTTCCAAAGTAAAGCGACCTAATTTGTTTTGCAATTTGCTTCGATAAATCCATAATTTCAAATTTATACCAAAGCTACAAAAGAGAAATGATACTAAAAGTTAATGCCACCCTCCTTTTATATTTTTAACTCACAAACGCTGCGGAAGTGTTACATTTGCACGACCAAAAGAGGAACACAAATTCATACATCATTATTTCATCAAACCCCAAATGGTTGCTTTCATCCATTAAGAATATCTTATCTCGCTACGCACAGCTAAACACTGCAACCAAATACATGTTTGCTGC
>CALIEI010000004.1 GCA_938022165.1 uncultured Saprospiraceae bacterium
AAAGATGTAGTAAGTAAAAATAGGATTGTTAAACCAGTTATTGTTGTAGTTGAATAGTCCAATCATTAAACTTAATATCACTCCACTGACGATGCAGATTGCAGTGCGTATACTGCTCTTTTCACATGTAATTTGCAGAAACTCCCAGATACAACCTCCTATGATAATACTCATGAGTGCAATGAAAGAAAAGGCATGAAAAAAAATGCCGAATACCATCAAGGTTACAAAAATGAAAGCTGTTATTGCTCTTGTTCTTAAAGTGGAGTTCATATTTAGGCTAGTGGCGCTTGTAGTTTATTTTGATTTATCATCTTCATGTACATCAGCAAACCTATGACAATGATGAAAGAGATAAAGCCAATATACCAAGGAATGGTTTCTATATTTTCTATATCTACAGAACTTATTTCATTCTTATAGAAGTAATCCAGCAAGACTTGAATTCCGTTATTGAAAATGTGGGCAATAATAGGGACCCATAGGTTTTGAGTATAGTAAAATAGATATCCCAACACAGCGCCCAGAAGCATTCTTGGTATAAATCCAGCAAATTGTAAATGTATAGTACTAAAGAATATTGCTGAAACCCATATGGCAACGTGTGCATTCTTTGCCCACCATTCCAAGTTCTTTTGCAATATTCCTCTAAAAACTATTTCCTCCCCAATCCCAGGTAGCACAGCTATTAATAGAAGATTGATAAACAATTCATAAGAGGCTTCATAAGTCATGATTGAAGACAACAGTTCTTTGGCGGCCTCTTCCTGCTCTAGCATATATTCAGGTAGTGGGATTTGCTGATTCAAGAAATATGAATATTGAACCATGGGAGTAGCACAGAGTAAAATAATGATCCCAAGTACCCAGTTTTTTGTCGAGGGACTGATACATACAAATAAATTCCACAACCAATCCTTTTTGTAGAGAATAAAGGCAGTAAGCAAACCAGGCACTAGAAAAGTGAACAATTGATTGAGGCCCAAAATGACTCTTATGAAATTTGCAGATGCGTTTTTATCAAATCCTGAAAGCGCATTAGCTAGCTCACTAATATTGTAACCTTGCGTTACAGCAAAAACGGCACTAAGCAAACCTGCTAGAAAAATACCTAGTAGAGCATTTCCTACCAGAATAAAGAAGTTTCGGCCGAATGAAAATGGCTGAGGAGCTTCATGGATAGGTAAAACCCGTTCCTTGTATTCGTGATTATCTGGTAAGTTCATTTTTAAGCAGTAAGATTTAAGTATCGAATTGCTAATTTAGCAATTCAAAAAGGAAGCATTGTATTATGACTAGATTAAGTGTCAACATTAATAAAATAGCACTGATAAGGAATAGCAGAGGAAGTAATTTGCCTGACTTGAGTCAAGTGGCAAAAGATTGCGAACGATTTGGTGCTCAAGGAATTACAGTGCATCCACGACCTGATGAGCGACACATTAGGTACAGCGATATTCCAATTCTAAAGAAAATTGTCAAAACAGAATTTAATATCGAGGGAAACCCTACAGAGCGATTCTTAAAAATGGTTGAGGAGAATGTACCTCATCAAGTAACGCTTGTACCAGATGCACCAGATGCTTTAACATCTGATTCTGGTTGGGATACCATTACTCATGAAGGGAAATTGAAGGAAATTGTGGCGAGAATGCATGCAAAAGGGATAAGGGTGTCTATTTTTTTAAATCCAGAAGAGAAAATGGTGGAAGGAGCTAAAAAAGTAGGAACGGATAGAATTGAGTTTTATACAGGTGACTACGCAAAACATTTTGCTCTATCTAAAGAAAAAGCGATTGCTCCTTTTGTAAAAGCCTCACTATTAGCGAATTCTATGGGCCTAGGCTTAAATGCAGGCCATGATTTGAACTTAAAAAACCTAAATTATTTCGCTAAAAACATCCCACAATTACTAGAAGTTTCCATCGGGCACGCCTTAGTTATAGACGCTTTATACTATGGTTTACAAAATTCAATCAAAATGTATTTGCATGAATTGAATCGACCAGTGGACATTTATAGGATGTAGATCGTTTTATTGTGAACTCGCATACATTTTAGGGAAATTTTAAGATATTAAAGAAAAAGTTAACGCTGGGTTAACAGTCTTTCTTAAAATTGACATATTTTGTGTGCCTATTGGATTATTTTTTTTTAATTAAAATTGGATTAGTATGAAAAAAATCTCACTATTATTAGTGTTGATGGTTACTATGGTGAGTTTTGCTCTTGCCCAAAGAACCATTTCTGGTACTATTACTGATGATGTCGGCGAAGCACTCATAGGAGCTAGTGTAGTTGCTAAAGGCACAACAGTTGGTACTATTACTGACATTGACGGGACTTACTCGTTGAACATTGCTGATGATGTTAATACGCTTGTAGTTAGCTACACGGGATTTGACACTCAAGAAATCGTTCTTGGATCAAGCAATGTAGTAGACGTTAACCTTGTTCAAGGTGTTGAGTTATCTGAAGTAGTAGTTACTGCTCTCGGTGTAGCTAAGGAGAAAAAAGCACTAGGTTATAGTGTATCTTCAGTTGGTGGAGATCAAGTTGCTCACAAAGGTGAAGGTGACGTTGCGAGAGTATTATCTGGTAAAGCAGCAGGTGTTCAAGTTACATCAGCAGCAGGTACATCAGGTTCAGCTACAAACGTAACTATTCGTGGTTTGAGTTCATTTAGTGGATCTAACCAAGCACTATTTATTGTTGATGGTGTTCCTTTTAGTAATGACACAAACTCCGGCGTTAATGGAGGAGGTGGTAGTTTTATTAATGGAGCTACTCAAGGTTCTAGATTTTTAGATTTAGATCCTAACAATATTGAAAACATTGAAATTCTTAAAGGGCTTTCTGCTGCTACACTTTATGGTACGCAAGGTAGAAATGGAGTAATCTTGATTACAACTAAAGCAGGTGCTGCTAAAACAGGTCCTAAAAAGACTGAAATTACAATTAACCAATCTTTCTTTTCTAGCGAAATCGCATCTCTTCCAGATTACCAAGATTCTTTTGGTAACGGATTTGATCAAAGTTTCGGATGGTTCTTCTCAAATTGGGGACCAAGTTTTGAAGAAGGTGGTACTGCGGGATGGGGAGCTCAATCTGCTATCGACGAAAACGGTACTTTATTACACCCATATGCTAATTCAGCATTCTTAAATCCAGGTGGCCCTAATACAGGTACAAGTGAACTAGCTCAGCAGTTTGCTAATCAAAGATACGATTGGAGACCTTATGATTCTGTAGAAGACTTTTTTGATACCGGATTTACTTCAAATACAGCATTAAATATTTCAGGTAGTAATGAGTCAGGAAACACAGTTTATAATGCAAATGCAAGTTTCCTTTCTGATAAGGGATTTACTCCTGGTAATGAATTGGATCGTTTTAATGTATCTATTGGTGGTAAAACTCAGTTGACGAATAAGTTCAGTATTACTGGTACTATGAATTATGCAAGAACAGATTATACTACACCTCCTATTGCATCAAGTAGAGGTAATGGTACAGATGGTCTTTCTATTTATGGTAACGTATTCTTTACGCCTAGATCTGTGGATTTAAATGGCTTACCATTTGAAGACCCAGTTACAAAGGCTAGTATTTACTATAGAAATGGTAACGATATTATTAACCCAAGATGGACTGCTAAAAATGTTATCTACAGTCAGTTGACTAACAGATTTAACTGGAACTTAGGTATTGGATATGACCTTACCGATAATTTATCAGTAGCTTGGAGATCTGGTCTTGATTTTTACAATGAAAGAAACGTAAACAGCTCTAATAAGGGTGGTATCAATTTTACACAAGCTATTTTTGGTTTCCTAGATACGTATGATAATAATAATGCGATTTGGGATCACCTTGCAACTGTTAAGGGAGATTATAGATTGACAGATGATTTAGGATTGAACTTTACAGTGGGAGCAACAGCAAGATCTGATCAATTTGCTCAATCTGGTGTAGCAAGTACTGGTCAATTAGTATATGGTGTTACACAACATTTTAATTACCAAAATCAAGCACCAATTCAATTCGAAAGACAAAGAAACATCTTAGGTCTTTTAGGGGAAGCATCTCTTGATTATAAGAATTTCCTTTATTTGAATCTTTCTGCAAGAAGAGATTGGGTATCTAATTTCTCTGAAGAAAACAATTCAATTACTTATCCTGGTGTGAGTCTTTCATTCTTACCATCTAGCATTATTGATGGTTTAGAAACTGAAAATGGGATTAATTTCTTGAAGTTGAGAGGAAGTTTTGGTACTTCAGCAAACTTCGATACATCGAACCCATATCCTACTGTTGGTGTAGTTGAACAAAATACAAACGTATTTAATAGCCCAACTGGAACTTCAATTACAACTAATCAAATCGATAACTTTAGAGCAAATCCTGATCTAAGACCAGAGTTGTTACAAGAATTAGAATTTGGTATTGAAGCTACGTTCTTTAAGTATAGAGGTACATTTGATTTTACTGTATTTAGAAGAAAAACAAATGACCTGATCGTAACTCAGCCATTACCACCATCAACTGGTTTCTCATTCACACAAAATAACGTAGGTGAGATACAAAATAATGGTATTGAAGCTGCTTTAAATTTTGATATCGTTAAGACTAGAAACTTTACTTGGAATTCTGGAGTAAATTTCTTTGCTAATGATGAAACGGTAACTGAGTTAGAAGAAGATTTAATCGCTTACGCAGGATCTCTTGCTGTAGGAGGTGCTTTGTTTAGAGGATCTAATGCTGCAATTGAAGGTGAATCTTTAGGTACGATAGTAGGTACACAAATACAAAGAGATGATGATGGAAATTTTGTTGTCAACTCTGCTGGTAATTACGTTGCTGCTGAGCAAGATGCTGATGGAAATGTGCCAATTATCGGAGATGCTATTCCTGATTATACTTTGAATTTCTTGAACTCTGTGTCATGGAAAGGATTAAGCCTTGGAGTACAGGTTAGTCATACTAAAGGTGGTGATATTTTATCTAGTACTGTTGCTACTTTGCTAGGTAGAGGTTTGATAGTTGAAACTGAAGACAGATTGGCAACTTACATCTTACCAGGTGTACAAGCTGATGGAACAGAAAATGATATTCAAATTAATAACTCTACTTACTTCTTTAGTAATTTATTATTTGGACCTACAGAAACAAGAATTTATGATGCTTCAGTATGGAGATTACAAGAGGTGTCATTATCATATGCATTACCTGCTAAGTTGTTGCAAAACACGCCATTCGGAAACTTATCTATCACATTACAAGGGTTTAACTTGTGGTTTGATGCTTACAACATTCCAGATGGTGCAAACTTTGATCCTAATGTTCAAGGTGTAGGTGTTGGTAATGGTAGAGGATTTGATTTCATAAATGGACCAAGTTCAAGAAGATATGGAGTTAGTATTAAGACTTCGTTTTAAAAACAACATATAACTTAAGAAAATGAAAAATTATTTAAAGCACATATTCTTACTATCGCTTATATGTTTTGTTATAAGTGGTTGTAACCAAACGGATTTAGACCTAAGGGTAAGTCCAAATGATCTAGCTGCAGATGCATCAGATCCAAATTTACTTTTGAACTCTATTCAGCTTGCTTATGCTGGTAACCAATCAACAATATCTGATCTTGCAGCAGGTTTGACTAGAATTGACTACTTCTTTGGAAGAGATTACTTTAACGCACTTCCGGGCTCAACTTTAGATGCTGTCTGGAGAAGAACATACAGTAGTAATGTAACGGCTATTGGAGATTCAGATGCCATTGGAGCCTCTGTTGGTATTTTGACTAATCTTCAAGCACTAGAAGATCAGCAAGAAAGTGGAGGAGCAGATTTATCTTTCCATCTTGGTGTAGCTAGAGCTTTATATGCGCACTCCTTGTTTCAACTTGTTGACTTTTTAGGAGAAGCTGCTTTTTCTCAAGCTGGACAATCAGTTGAATTCCCAGCACCTTCGTTAGACGAAGGGCAGTCTGTTTATGATGCAGCTTTTGCTTTACTTGATGAAGCTGAAGCTAATCTAGGCGGTACTCCTTCTACAGTAGGTGTTGTCGATTTATTCTATGGTGGAAATGCTGCACAATGGATTAGATTTATCAATAGTGTTAGATTGAGATCTTACGTTGTTACTGGTAATACTGCAGCATTTAATGCAATTATTACAGCTGGAAACTACATTCAGGATGCTGCAGATGATATGCAACTTACATATGGTACAAGTGAATTACAACCGGATGATAGACACCCTGATTATGCAGCTGACTACACACCATCTGGAGCTAATATTTGGCAGTCAAACTATTTGATGGCGACAATGCTAGCAAACGATGATCCAAGAAGACGATACTACTTCTATAGACAAACCTGTGGTACACCAGGTGCAATAGATTGCGAAGGAAACCCAGTAGAACCAGATGAAGAAACATTGGCTTGTTCTCTAGTTGTGCCTCCAGCTCACTATGATGGGTTTATTTATTGCTCTGTTGATGACGGGTATTGGGGTAGATCTCATGGTAACGATGAAGGTGCACCTCCAGACAACTTTACAAGAACTGCTGTTGGTGTATATCCGGCAGGTGGTTTATTTGATGATGACAGTTTTGGTAACGTTGGCCTTGGATTAGGTGGCGGAGGAGCTGGTGTTGAGCCAATTATTTTATCTTCATATGTAGATTTTTGGAGAGGTGTAATGGCAGCTTCAGATGCTGATAGAGCTATGTTCCTTAGATCTGGTCTAGAGAAGTCTATAGCTAAAGTACAGTCTTTTGGTGCTTTAGATGGTGGTGCTGACATGGCGTTTGCACCAACAGCTGATGATGTTACGGCATATATCGACGGAATGGTTGCTGCTTACGATGCTGCATCTGGAGATGATAAAGAGAACATTTTTGCTGAACAGTATTTTACTACTTTATTTGGCGGAGCTACAGAGGCTTATAACTATTACAGATTGACTGGATTTCCTACTACGGTATATCCTAATTGGGAACCTAATCCAGGACCTTTCCCAAGAACTTTTTTGTTGCCTCAAGCAGAGGTAATCAACAATCCTAATATAAATCAAAGAATGGATTTAACAAGACAGGTGTTCTGGGATACAAATCCTGCTAGTCCTGCTTTTCCACCAGCTAATTAAAATAAAATAATTATGAAATATATTAATATAAAATATGCCTTGTTTTTTGCGCTGATGGCCATTGTAATGGTGTCATGTACAGAAAGCGATAAGGTATTTGATCAAATTATTGATGCCGAGCAAAGAGGTGCTATTTTGAGACAGACTAATGTTATATCAAATTCTGTACTTACTAGTGAAGGCTCTCTTGTTGATGGTCAGCAGTTCGCTGTTGAATTAGAGTATCAAGATACTGAAGATGGTTCGCTACTATCTGAAATGGATGTATTTTTGGCTTTTGTTGATAATACAGAAGACATGGTTGACAATAGTCAAGCTGAAATATTGTTTGAAACAATTCCAGCTTCTTCATTTTCAGGAGGAGATAGAGGTCTTCCAACATTCTCTTATACTGCAACAGCTGAACAAATGTTGACCGCTCTTGGTATGAACGATAGCCAATTAGGCGGTGGTGGAGATCAGTTTGTTGTTAGATTTGAATTAGCACTTACTGATGGTAGAAGATTCTCTGCTGCTCAAAATTCTGGTACAATTACTGGATCTTACTTTGCTTCTCCTTTCACCAACTTCATAACTGTAGTTTGTGAACCACCAGCACCTACACCAGGTACTTGGACGGTTGTAACTCAAGATTCATATGGTGATGATTGGAATGGTGCATCGCTTACAATTCTTTTGGATGAAACTAATATGATTAGCATTGCACATTTAGAAGGAGACAATACTCAAAATTTCGACTTTGAAGTTCCTGATGGTACTGCTACTATTTCTATTATGTATAATGCAGGAAGTTTTGATTGTGAAAACGGCTTTGAGGTAACATCTGCAAATGGTAATACGATTATTGACGTTGAACCAACCCCAACAGCGGGAATAGAATTGTTAGACTTTTGTGCAGGAGGTTTCTAAAAACTTCTTTGTAACAACATAACAAAATGGCTGGATAGATTAAGTTCTATTCAGCCATTTTTTTGTTTCGTTATCTTGAACTAATATAAAATATTGCAAGAACGAATTTTCTCTTCTACTGTTTCTTGTATTCTCTTTCCTCTATGCGTGACCTGAGTAAACGAAGCATACTATGTGCTCTTTGCTTACTATGTGCCCTTTGTGTTTTACCAAAAGAGCGAAGCATACCTATGTGCTCTTTGCTTACTTTGCGTCCTTTGTGTTTTATCGAAAGAGCGAAGCATACCTATGTGCTCTTTGTGTTTAACTGAAAGAGCGAAGCATACCTATGTGTTCTTTGTCTACTATGTGCTCTTTGTGTTTAACTGAAAGAGCGAAGCATACCTATATGCTCTTTGTCTTCTTTGTGCCCTTTGTGTTTTACCGAAAGAGCGAAGCATACCTATGTGCTCTTTGTTTCCTATGTGTTCTTTGTGTTTTGCCGAATGAGCGAAGCACTTCTATCTGGTCTTTGTCTTCTTTGTGCACTTTGTGTTTTACCGAAAGAGCGAAGCATACCTATGTGATCTTTGTTTCCTATGTGTTCTTTGTGTTTTGCCGAATGAGCGAAGCACTTCTATGTGGTCTTTGTCTTCTTTGTGCACTTTGTGTTTTACCGAAAGAGCGAAGCATTATTGAACGGTATATTCTTTAACACCCTCATTATTTACTCCAAGCAAAATTTTTAATAAACCATTAGAATCTTTAAGGAGGTCTATAGATTTAGCATTACCATTAATTCGCATTTGCTTTGAAAGCTCTTTGTTAAAGGTAAATTCATTCCCATTTGACAGAAGGACTGTGGCATTTGAAAAATCAAGTCTTGGCGTTTCTACCTCCGTTTCATAAAGATTGCCAATAAGGATTACATCTTCAAAACCGTTATTGTCAATATCCAAACTAATTCCATCCATGATGGGATGGAATTGAGACGCTATGGGTAATTGAAATATTTTAAAACCATTGTCACTTCGAATTAATGCGATGGACGCAAAATTGTTTGCTTGTTTACGTGTAGCAGAATTAAGCCCTTCACCATAAACTTCTTGGAGTGAAGCATTTGCAAAAGACTCATAACTTTTAAACTTCTCAGCAATGAAAGGCATCTGCTCCGAAGAACATTGTCTACCTCTGAAGGGGACCTCTTTGCCTTTGTATGTATAACTAAGTACTTGATCGAAAGAACCATTCTCATCAAAGTCTAGACCATAAATCGATAAAGGCTTTTTTTCACTAGCTTTATATTTAGAGTTTAACCCTAAGTTTCCAATGATATAGTCTTTTTTATCATCACCATTCACATCTGTAGGGGTGATGCTAAACCACCATCCCAATTTATCATCAAGACCAAAAGATTCACTGACATTTTCAAATGAACCTTCATTGTTTTGAAATAGGCCAATGCCAGTCCATTCTCCTACAACCATAAAGTCCATCCATCCGTCATTATTAAAATCAAGAACCTCTATATCGTTTATGATACCAAAGTCGTTAAGAGACCTCGCTAAGTCAGTTGTGACGTCCCTCAATTTTCCATTATCATTTTGGAATAATATAGAGCCGGCATGCTGAGGGTATCGTTTAGGCACTATTCTATTACAAATGATTAAATCTTGATCTCCATCCTTATCAAAGTCTATCGCCCTTCCGGTTTTACCACTTGCTCCTGAGTTTAATCTTCCTTGCCCCGTGTCTAAGACGAAAGTGCCATTCTTATTTAGCCATAATTGATCATCATAAGATGTAGATTTCGAATCACTTTCATTACCACCAGCAATGAGATAAATATCTTGATCTCCATCATTTTCTAGATCAAACATTATAGCATCTACCACCTCAATCTGCGTATCTGTAAATTTAAATGCTACACTTTTATCCTTATTTAGCAATAGTGCTGGACTGATTAAAGAGCCGCTTATAAATGTTTTTCCATTTTCAAACACCTTGACATTTGGTCCAGTTACGGATTGTTTGTAAGGCAAGAGTGTTTCCCTCAGGAAGTCATTATATCCATTCTCTTTATGTTCTGATAATAAAGAACTACTTTGATTAAAAACGCTTTTAGATTCTTTCTTACTCCTTGATGAAACGGTAGACTCTTTATCAGATAAAACTATTGTTTGATTAGTCTCAATATTCTCAAATAATTGCTGCTTACCATTTGACCACTTCACAATTAAACTATCCACCTTATTTATTTCGCCTAAACCAAAAAGTGCATAACCGGGTTGGCTTGATAAATAGCCTCGCACCTTTTTGATTTCCGATATCTGAACTTTGCTATCATAGTAGATTTTTACTTTTGGAAAAGATTCAGACAACTCAGACTTTACTTCTACTTTTAAGTAGTTGTTACTGTTTTTATCCGCTGTATTCTCATAGACAAATGCTTTACTATCAATGTTATTGACAACTAGATCAAGATCACCATCATTATCTAAATCCGAAAAAGCAGCACCATTAGAAAAAGAGGATTCATCTAAGCCAACCCGATCTGCTATATCTTCGAACATATAGGGTACTTTTTGCTTAAAGAATACATTAGCTGTTTTTTCACTAGGTACAGTTGCGTATATAGCTTCTTTTTCAGCAATTGGAATTTCTCCACCCTTATACTTCTGTTTAAGAGCAGTCACTCTATTTTGGAAGTCATTATCCTTCGTATACTTTCTATATCCGTTGCTAACAAAAATCTCTTTATGGCCATCGAGATCAAAGTCTTCAATAAGTCCAGCCCATGACCAATCTGTTTTTGCAGTACCAGATAAATGCGAAATATTATTGAATGTATTGTTACCATCATTCAACTGCATGGCATTGAACATATATTGATAAGGAAAGTCAAAGTCCTTGGTGAGTAATTCAAAGTTCCTGACATTCATGGAGGCCATTAGAGTCTTAGATTTAATGTGATCGGCATTTGCCATATCTAAAACATAAATATCTTGGTGTCCATCGTTATCTATATCCGCAATGTCAATACCCATTGAAAAGAAAGAGCTGTGCTTGATGAGCTCTTTAGTACTATCTATAAAGCCACCTTTTTTGTCATTCAAATAAATCGCATCAGGAATGTAATAATCGTTGGCGATGTATATGTCTAGCCAATTGTCGTTGTTAATATCACTTACACAAAGTCCCAGACCAAATGAAGGGCGAAGCAAACCTGTTTCTTCACTCACATCAGTATATTGTCCATTATCATTTCTATATAAATGACTACTGTTTTTATGTAGAAGGCTACTACTATGCTGGCTGATCATAGTATAGAATTTAACCGGATCAAATCCAATTAGAGGACTTTCATTCATTACAATGCAGTCAAGATCACCATCTTTGTCATAGTCAAAAAATGCCGCGTGCGAAGAGATACCTGTATCAGCTAAGCCATACTTTTGAGCTTCATTTGAAAACCTAAAGTTGCCCTTGTTGATAAGCAATAAATTTTGTCTCAGTTCTGGACTATATGGGCCACCTTGTGAAACATAGATGTCTATGAGACCATCCTGGTTGACATCCGCACAAGATACTCCTGTACACCATTTTTTTAAACTTGGATTGATTCCAGATGATTCTGTCAAATCAGAAAACGTAAATCCTCCTTCGTTTTTGTAAATTCTATTATCTACTTGATTGCCGGCAAAAAAAATATCGTCCAATCCATCATTATCAAAATCAGCAATCGCTAAACCTGCGCCATTGAAGAAAAAGTCAAAATCTAGAATATTCTCTCCCGTTGAAAGATTTTCTGTTAGCTTATTATTAAAAGTGATTCCAGTATGATCTGAAGATTTGGAGACAAATAATGTCTGAGAATTTGATTCACTGGACTGGCTTTGATGATCACTTGAACAGGAGTATATCAACAGCAAACAAAAACATATTATTTTGTACAATTTCACGTCCAATTTATTGGCACAATTTACTCATCTATGACTAGATGAATCACTAAAATAAGGAAAATAATTCACCTTGAAATTCAACCCTCTAATATATAACTAATCTTTTGTCGGTTTGATTTCAATACTTACAAGAAGAAGTATGCTCCATTTTATATTTAAATTAATAAATTGGTGTTGTATCATAAGAAGTATATGAATTTTAAAAATTTAAGTTCTTGCCTAGTTATTATTTTCTTACTGAGTATTCAAGTACATGGACAGAATACGATCGGGCTACTACTAAATTCGGAAAAATCATCTGATGGCTATACATTATATAGCCCTGTTCAATACACCGACACTTACCTTATAGACAATTGCGGCCAATTGATCAATCAATGGTCTTCAGAATTTAGAGCTGGTCTCGCTGCTTATCTATTGCCAGAAGGAAAATTGCTTAGAGCTGGTAGAGTTGTAAATAATTTGTTTAGTGCTTCAGGTACAGGAGGTGTAGTGCAAATTTTCAATTGGGATGGAAGCCTTGAATGGGAGGCCATTCTTAATGATGCAAGGTTTGGAGCGCATCATGATATACATCCTACTTCATATGGTACTATTCTCTTGTCCCGCTGGGAAAGATTTACTAATAAGGATTTGATTCAAGCAGGTAAAGATCCAAATTTCGTACCCTCAAGTCTATGGTTACCCTCTGTGGTAGAAATTCTTCCTACTACTATGGGAGAATTTGATATAGTTTGGGAATGGCACTTGTTCGATCATTTGGTACAGACGATTGATCCGACTAAAGATAATTTTGGCTTGCTTCAAGAAAATGTGAGAAAGGTGAATGTCAATTTTGACAATATTACGGAAAGAGACTGGGGGCATTGCAATTCCATCTATTTAAATGAAGAACGAGATGAATTGATAATCAGCTCAAGAAATTTGGATGAAGTTTGGGTAATAGACCATAGTACTACTACAACCGAAGCAGCAAGTGATGAAGGTGGTGACAAAGGGCTTGGCGGTCAATTGTTATACCGTTTTGGAAATGATAGAGTCTACATAGAAAATGCTTTCAGTCAAGTTTTTGATGGTCAGCATAATGCAAAGTTTATCACAAGTCCTGAAGGAGAACTTACAATTCAAGTTTTTAACAACAACTTACAAATTGGTAATTCATCTCAAATAGTAGAAGTGAAACCATTACTGGATAGCACTGGAAACTATGCATTACAAAACGGAAGGTTCAATGTTTCTGAGACCCCTTACATTCTTCCAAGTACAGATAGTTTAAACTTTAGTTCTAGGATCATGTCCTCTGTTCAAAATTTACCCAATGGAAATATCTTGATTAATTCAGGGAGCGAGTCCAAATTTTTTGAATTGACACCAGAGGGAGAATTGGTATGGGAATATGTTGGACCTGTTTCTCTATTTGGTCCTAATGAGCAAGGCTCACTTATCACAGGTAGCACTTTTGTATTGACTAGATACGCCTTAGATGACCCCATTTTTGATGGTTTAGATACAAGTGTGAAAGCAGAAGCGATTGAACTTAATCCGAGTGTAGTAAACTGTGGAATAGTAAGCACCAAAGGAGTTATTGATTTTGAGGTGAATGTTTATCCTACATTATTTGATCAAAATATCACCATAGAAAATGTGCAAGGAGATCATCTGCATGCAAAGGTTTTTGATTTACAAGGCAGACAATATTTCTCTAGTTTGATTAGTACTTCCGCTTGGTTAGATACATCACAATGGAGTCAGGGGGTCTACTTCGTGAAGATTTATAGTGATAGAAGTTCCCAAACATACAAGTTAATTAAAGTTATACCTTGATAATGAATGCACTAGATTTGCAGATTATAATGTCTGAAAAACAACTTTATCAATAATCACAGATAATTAGCCGATTACTTCGCTTTTTGATTCCCAAATTTTTCAGAAAAATTACCGAACCATTTCCTTACTATCGTTTCGCGGATAAAAACGCTTAAACTGAGAAATTTTCTCAATTCTCTTAGCAGCATTATCTAAGGCATATTCGTTTCCTTTATACGACTCTAATAACCTGATGAAGTATGTACGCATACTTAATAGACGTCGCAAAATTGAATTAGTATGAAAAGGCTCTGCCTGGGAGACCCAATTGGAAAATTGGGTCTTTTTTTTGTGCTTATCTGCTAGACCATATCTTTGACTTATAGTTTCACAATAATTACCAGATAATGAGTTTTCGGAGCGGACTCAACAATTTTTATACAGTGGTTCGGTAGTAAATTTTAAATCGCTGATAACCTGCATATTAAGATTGTAATAGCAAATTCTATTAGTCGCAGAAAACCAAATACTTACGCAAATTTGATTCAAAATTTTACAGAAATTACCGAACCGCTCTTATATAAAGGCTGAGGGGTAGAAGCGATATGAAATGCAGTCTAGGCCTATTGAAGAAATAGCTGGGGAAGGATGATCCCGATACTTCGGGAGAATACTAGTCAGCTATATTCTGAAAAGGCCTAGCCTGTATTGAATACAAGCGGATGACCCGACCCGAGTAAGCCGTTTGACTGACTTTAGGAAGTCAAAAGGCGCTAACGAGGGGCAGCCCAAAGATGCTAACCTATTTTTATTGTATAACTGTAACTCTGACTTGTCGTTTTAGGTTTTGCCTTTTTCGGATTGCCTGTAGCAATGCTTACATTGTATTGAAGCGAAACATTGTTGGGCTTTCGTGGAGGGTCTACCTTCTTAGGTTTTTTCTTTGGCAGCTTAAAGTTGATTTGGATAGACTTATGAAAAATGACACGCATCTTTCTAGTGCGCTCTAGTTTAAATTTGAATAATTTAACCAGGCGCTCTGCTTCTTCATCGCAGCCATGGCCAAGTTTTTTAATGACCTTGGTTTTGATAACATTCCCTTTATAGTCGATATCATAGCGGATTTTGACGCTACCTTCTATTTTATTTTTAACTGCTTCTTCTGGATACTTTAGATTCTCTTTTATCAGTTGACGCATAGCCTTGATACCGCCTTCAAAATGAGGCTTGGACATGAATGATTTTGGCTTTTTGGATGGTTTAGAAGACTTAGGCATTTTTTTAAGAATATAAAGATGAAATAGGCGTGTCGCAATGTAAGGATGATTTACTAATAAATCCTTGATTAACAATATGTTGTTATTTGAGCTTATACTAAAACAAGAATTACTGTGTTATTTTCATGTAGCATGTTGATTAAATACAATGTATAAAATAGCGCACCATTAAAATATATGGTCAGTAATTAGCATGTCAAGCACAATTTTATTTTGAATAATATTGAATTTGTCAAATATAATATCTATATTTCTCCTAGATTTTATGCACGAGAAGGCCTATTACACATATCTCGAATATCAGAAAAGATATTCGGCACATACGATTGCAGCGTATCAAAATGATATAGAGCAGTTTGTATTATATCTAAATTCAACATTTGATATTGTTGACGTTTTAGATGTCACACATGTGCATATCCGTTCGTGGGTTGTACACCTTATGCAAGGCAATATTAAGCCTAGAAGTATCAACCGAAAACTTTCCTGCTTAAATAGTTTATACAAATTTTTGATCCGTCGCAAAGTGGTTAAAACAAATCCACTGCGCAAAGTCCAGGGTCCAAAAGAGTCTAAAAAGCTGCCTTCCTACGTGAAGCAAAGCAATCTCGAAAAGCTGTTTAAGCAAATAGCTTTTGAAGACACATTTGCAGGCATACGCGATCGAGCAGTTTTGTATACATTATATGCTACTGGTTTACGTAGGGCGGAACTGATAAGTTTGAAAAGAACGAGTTTTGATTTTGCCAATAATCAGCTTAAAGTATTGGGTAAGAGAAATAAGGAGCGCATCGTTCCATATGGACAGGGCTTGGCAGATATGCTTGCAGCGTATATAAAAACAAGAGATGCCGAGTTTTCTTCCAACTTGCAGGACTCCTTCTTTGTTACTAATAGGGGCGAGGAACTCTATCCTAAATTTGTTTACAATCTAGTGAAGAAGTACTTATCCAGCGTCACTACGGTAGATCAGCGGAGTCCACATACACTAAGGCATTCATTTGCGACACACCTCTCCAATAATGGAGCAGATCTTAACTCTATTAAAGAGTTGCTTGGTCACTCTAGCCTTACTGCGACACAAATATATACGCACAATTCTATAGAAAAATTAAAAGAGGTTTATAAAAAAGCACATCCTAAAGCCAAAGAAAATTAATAGAAAGAATATTTTTTAACCATAAAAAACAACGCCTATGTAAGCAAATTCAGTTCGATATTTCTTTAACCATTTAAAAAAAAATTAGATTATGAAAATAATAACGCAGTCCGTTTCCTTTACGGCAGATCAAAAATTACTCAAATACATCGAGCATAAAATATCTTCACTCGAGAATTATTTTCATCAAATCATTCAGGCTGATGTATATCTCAAACTTGAAAATTCTGGACAAATAAGAAACAAAACTGTCGAAGTAAGGCTCAAAGTCCCTGGGGATACCATATTTATCAGCGAGAAGAAATTAAAATTTGAGGCTGCAGTAGATGCCGTCAGCGATAAGCTCAAGCGAAGAGTCATCAAGTACAAGCAGCAGCTCAGAAGTAGATAAACTGAAAACAGTATTTCTACCTTACGACCAATCCATTGATTCAGTGGATTGGTCGTTTGTATTTGGGTGTGTTCTATTTATGGATCGATTTTTTTGGGCCATCTCGAGGTTTCACTGCGTTACACCCGAGACCAGGCTGTCCATTCCTTTCGCTCCCTTAGTTCCTGCGGGAATCGAAACCATTCCCATCCTTTGTCCCTACGCACTCCGTTTGTCGAGCTTGGTCACCTGCGGTGAGTCGCGCATATGTTTATCTTACTTATGTTGGGTCTCTATATCTGTCAGATAGCTAGGGGTTTATGTGCATAAGGATAAGGCAATCAAAGATATGGAAATCCGAGAAAAGCTAACAATGTTGAAAAAGCGTGAAATTGCCCTAAATTTGCGCCCTCTAGCAACAATCTGAAGAGTGGTTCGTAAACCCAATCTGACGATAAGAAACTCGAAAAAATATTTTCATTTTATATTAAAAAGAGTATCTTTGCATTCGCTTTCAGAGAGATGTCTTTGAAGTCACCTAAAAATAGAGTGGATCTAGTGATTTAGAACACTTCAGTTGGGTAAAGAAATAACGGATTCAATAGATTAAATTTTGCCGATGTAGCTCAGCTGGCTAGAGCAGCTGATTTGTAATCAGCAGGTCGGGGGTTCGAGTCCCTCCATCGGCTCAATCTATTGGCCTAGGTCATAGAACCTTGGGGGTGCGCCGAAGTTGGAGAGACGGGGCAGACTGTAAATCTGTTGCTTAGGCTGAATAGGTTCGAATCCTATCACCCCCACTATTTTAATTTGAAATATTTGAACCAACAAAACGATTGCCAAGCTTGAATAATTGGTTGTCACTCGTTGTCTGGATTATAAGACTTAATTGCGGGAGTAGCTCAGTTGGTAGAGCATCAGCCTTCCAAGCTGAGGGTCGCGGGTTCGAGTCTCGTCTCCCGCTCAATATATATTTGATACCTTTTGGTTTAAAGTATATAATATAAAGTACAGTAAAGACTGTACTTTTAATAATACATAATAAACAGTATCATCGGAAAGACTGCCATTGTAGCTCAGGGGTAGAGCACTTCCATGGTAAGGAAGGGGTCGTGGGTTCAATTCCCACCATTGGCTCCAGTTATAAATTTTTTGTTAACTAATTATTTTATTGCTCATATTTTAAAAATCATTACTGATGGCAAAAGAAACCTTTGAAAGGACTAAACCTCATGTAAACATTGGCACCATTGGTCACGTGGATCATGGTAAAACTACGCTTACCGCTGCCATCACGAATGTGTTGGCTGGTCAAGGACTAGCAGAAAAGAAAGATTACGATTCTATCGATGCTGCTCCTGAAGAAAAAGAAAGAGGTATCACTATTAACACAGCTCACGTTGAGTATGAGACAGCTAATCGTCACTACGCACACGTTGATTGCCCTGGTCACGCAGATTATGTAAAGAACATGGTTACGGGTGCAGCGCAAATGGATGGAGCTATTCTTGTAGTTGCGGCTACAGATGGACCTATGCCACAAACTAGAGAACACGTATTGCTTTGTAAGCAAGTAGGTGTACCTAAGATTGTTGTATTTATGAACAAGGTTGACCTTGTTGATGATGCAGAAATGTTAGAGCTAGTTGAAATGGAAGTAAGAGAAATCTTAGACCAATACGAATTTGGTGGAGATGATGCTTCTGTAATTCCTGGATCTGCACTTAAGGCTCTTGAAGGAGAAGCTGGTGCTGTTGAAGCTATTCAGAAGCTTATGGCTGCTGTAGATTCTGATATTCCAGAACCACAAAGAGAAATCGATAAGCCTTTCTTAATGCCTATTGAAGATGTATTCTCTATCACTGGTCGTGGTACTGTTGCTACGGGTAGAATCGAAAGAGGAGTAATCAACTCTGGTGACCCAGTTGAAATCATCGGTATGATGAAGGACGACGAGAAGCCATTGACATCTACTATTACTGGTGTTGAAATGTTTAGAAAGATCCTTACAAGAGGAGAAGCTGGTGATAACGCTGGTTTACTTTTGAGAGGTATAGATAAAGAAATGATCAGAAGAGGTATGGTTATCTGTGCTCCTGGATCTGTTACTCCTCACAATCACTTCAAGTGCGAAGTATATGTATTGGGTAAGGATGAAGGAGGTAGACACACACCATTCTTTAATGGTTATAGACCACAGTTTTACTTTAGAACTACTGATGTTACTGGTGACTGTAAGTTACCTGACGGTGTAGAAATGGTAATGCCTGGCGATAACGTTACTCTAGAAGTAAAGTTGATCAACAAGATTGCTATGGAAAAAGGTCTACGTTTTGCGATCAGAGAAGGTGGTAGAACAGTAGGTGCTGGACAAGTAGTTGAGATTATAGCATAAGCGACTTTTTCGCTAAACATATAACGAGTAATTGAGAGAATTAAGCATCTTTTTGGATGCTTAATTTTCCCATTTACAGAAGGGCGATAAGGATTGATCGCCATATTGCAAATTATTTTGTGATCATACGGGCATAGTTCAATGGTAGAATAGAGGTCTCCAAAACCTTTGATCTGGGTTCGAATCCTAGTGCCCGTGCAAATTGAAAAATGATGGATAGATTTTTATTATCAGTCAAAGAGAGTTACAACGAATTGATCAATAAGGTAACTTGGCCTACTTGGCCAAATTTGCTTTCAAGTACAGTTACAGTCTTGGTAGCATCAGTGATCTTAACTTTGATCATTTTCGTCATGGATACTATTTCTAACCGTGGGTTAGATTTTGTTTATGACCTTTTTGGAACAGCAACTTCTTAAAATTTAGATTAATCTCTAAGTGATGATGACAGACGAAAAAGCAAACACAGAAGAACAATCAAACATGGAAGATCAATCTACTCCAAAAGTAGATAACAACCATGAAGATGTCTCTTCTACGTCAACAAACAATGAAGAAACTACTGATACAGTAGATTCTACAATGGAAGATGTGTCATCTAATGAAGAAGCAAATGAAACAGTAGCTGAAACTAAGCCAGCAGAAGAATCTTCAGTTGAAGATACTGCTGAGGCAACAAGTGTTGAAGAAACGGTTGCAGAAGAAGCACCTGAAGTAGCAGTTGTTCCTCCTCCAGTGGTAGAACCTAAGAAGGAAAAGAAAAAAGACAATGGGAAGAGATGGTTTTCTCTTCGTGTGATAAGTGGAAAAGAGAGAAAGATTAAAGAAAGAATCGAATTAGAGATTCAACGTTCTGGATGGACAGATTTTATAACACAAATCTTAGTTCCTACAGAGAAAGTTTATAAAATAAGACAGGGAAAAAAAGTTATCTCTGAAAGAAATATTTTACCTGGTTACATTTTAGTGGAAGCCATCGCCAAGAATTTTACTGGGGAGATGGTTCAAGCTATTACTGGAATGCCTAATGTGATTCACTTCCTAGGGAGAAACAATCCAATTCCGATGCAGCAATCTGAAGCAAACAGAATGCTAGGAAAAGTGGATGAGTCTCAAGATGTAGGGGAGTCATTATTAGAGCCATTCATTGTAGGGGAAACAGTAAAGATCATCGATGGTCCTTTCAACGAATTTGTTGGAGATATTCAGGAAATCAACGATGAGAAGAAGAAACTAAAGGTAATAGTAAAGATATTTGGTCGTGGTACAGAAGTAGAACTGAACTTTGTCCAAGTTGATAAACAAGCATAACGCACTCTTAACGAATAATACTTTGAATACAGAATTGCTTCCCTGTATTCATCATTGATTAAAGAAAGCTCAAATGGCAAAAGTAGTAGAAACGTTTATAAAAATGCAGGTAAGGGGAGGTTCCGCTAATCCAGCACCACCGGTAGGTCCGGCACTTGGTGCAAAGGGCGTGAACATCATGGAATTCTGCAAAAGATTTAATGCCAAAACAGAAGATTCAAGAGGTAAGCTTTTACCAGTTGTAATTACTGTTTACAAAGATAAGTCTTTTGATTTCATTATCAAGACTCCACCAGCAGCAATCCAATTATTGGAATTGTCAAAATTGAAAAAAGGTTCTTCTATACCTAACCGAGATAAGGTAGGTACTGTTACTTGGGATCAAGTAAAACAAGTAGCTGAAGTAAAGATGCCAGATTTAAATGCTTTTACTATCGAGTCTGCCATGAAGATGGTAGCTGGTACAGCTAGAAGTATGGGGATCGTAGTGAATGGCACTCCTCCTTGGGAAAACTAAGAATTGAATTATTAATTATATAGGCCTCTGGTCTATAGGGAGTCCTAGCAATTGTTAGGATGCTTGCACCTAAAAAATTTATATAATGCCTAAAGTAAGTAAAAAAAGAAAAGAGGCAGAAAAGCTAGTTGAACCTGATAAGCAATATCAGATTCAAGAAGCGATGCATCTTGTGAAAAAAGCCAACACTGCAAAGTTTGATGCATCTGTTGACCTTCACATTAGACTAGGAGTAGATCCTAAAAAAGCCGATCAAGCTTTAAGAGGTACCGTATCCCTCCCTCATGGTACTGGAAAATCAAAAAGAGTAGCTGTATTTTGTACTCCTGACAAAGAGCAGGAAGCAAAAGATGCTGGAGCAGACTTTGTTGGTCTAGATGAACTTGTAGCTAAAGTACAAGGTGGATGGACAGATGTAGATGTAGTAATCGCTATGCCGCAAACAATGGCTCAAGTGGGTAGAATAGGTAGAATTTTAGGACCTAGAGGTTTGATGCCTAACCCAAAAACAGGAACAGTAACTCCTAATGTAGGTGCGGCTGTTGCTGAAGTGAAAAAAGGAAAAATTTCTTTTAGAGTAGATAAAAATGGTATCATTCATACTTCAGTTGGTAGAGTATCTTTTACTCCAGAACAACTTAAGGATAATGCAATGGAAGTTTTGAACACCATTACTAAAATGAAGCCTTCTACTGTAAAAGGAATCTACATGAAATCAGTCACCTTGGCTAGTACAATGAGCCCAGGTATTAAAATAGATCCGAAAGGATTATAATTTATTCTTTAAATATTCAATTATCAAAAAATGACTCGTACAGAAAAACAAACGGCAGTTGAAGAATTAAAGGGAAAATTTGAAGAATATTCATTCTTTTATTTGACTGATTCTTCGACATTAACGGTCGAACAAGTAAATAATTTAAGGAGAGAGTGTTTCAATAGCAATATTGAAATGAGAGTAGTAAAAAATACTCTTGTTAAAAAGGCTTTTGAGGCAGCTCCTGAAGATAAAAATTACAGTAAACTTCTTGAATCTTTAAAAGGTCCAACTTCCATCATGTTTAGTAATGTAGCTAACGCTCCTGCTAAAATAATTGAAGAGTTTCGTAAGTCGAATGACTACCCAATTTTGAAAGCTGCATATGTAGATGCAGATATCTTTGTTGGGGATGACCAAGTTAAGCAATTAGCTAGTCTGAAATCTAAGGAAGATCTTATTGGTGATGTAATATTATTATTACAGTCTCCAATGAAAAACCTTTTGGGATCACTTCAATCTGGACAGAGTACCCTTACGGGTCTTCTCAAAGCTTTGGAGAACAAAGGCGAGTAAGTTTAGTGTGATTTGTTGAAATAAGGCTTCCAAGTTACACGCATATAGATGTTATATTTATTTGTGAACAATTTAAAAAATAGTGATATAAAATGGCGGATTTAAAATCATTAGCGGACACGCTTGTTGGACTTACCATTAAGGAGGTAAGCGAGTTAGCTGACATTCTAAAAGATGAGCACGGTATCGAACCTGCTGCTGCTGCAGTAGCAGTTGCTGCTGCACCTGGTGCAGGAGGCGGAGATGCTGGAGTGGAAAAGACTGAATTTGACATAGTTCTTAACTCTGCAGGTAGTGCAAAACTACAGGTAGTGAAGGAAGTTAAAGGTCTTATGGGCGTTGGTTTGAAAGATGCAAAAGAACTTGTTGACGGAGCACCTACAACCCTTAAAGAGGGAGTAGCTAAAGATGAAGCTGAGAAAATCAAAGCTGCATTAGAAGCTGCTGGAGCAGACGTTGAATTAAAGTAATCTTTTGACATCATCAAACGACCCAAAACTTTTATGCAAGTAGAATTCTACTTAAATAACTGATATTAACAACTTAGGCTTAGTCGAGAGTGCAAACTTTTGACTAGGCCTATTGTTGTCTCTATTCTGAGAAAAAGTAATACCGTGTAAACTTGTTTTACACAAAGCTTTAGTTAAACACTCAATCAGTATAAAATCTGATTAAAAACTCGATTTCTATGGCTAACAGCGGAAAAATCAAGAATGTGAATCCAAGAGTAAGCTTTGGGAAAATTAAACTTCCCGATGAGTACCCAGATTTACTTGAAATTCAACTCAAATCTTTTAAAGAGTTCTTTCAGTTAGAAACAACTCCTGAAAATAGAGGAAACGAAGGATTATTCAGAGTGTTCCAAGAAAACTTCCCTATCACTGATGCTAGAAACATCTTTGTATTGGAATTTTTGGACTACTTCGTAGATCCTCCAAGATACACTATCAGTGAGTGTATGCAACGTGGTCTTACTTATAGCGTGCCTTTAAAGGCTAAGCTTAGACTATCTTGTAATGACGAAGAACACGTAGATTTCCAGACCATCGTACAAGATGTGTTTTTAGGGAATATACCTTACATGACGCCTAAAGGTACATTTGTAATTAACGGGGCTGAACGTGTAATTGTTTCTCAATTGCACAGATCTCCTGGTGTATTCTTCGGTCAGTCATTTCACCCAAATGGTACTAAAATACATTCTGCTAGAATTATTCCTTTCAAGGGTGCTTGGATGGAATTTGCTACAGATATCAACACGGTGATGTATGCTTACATTGATCGTAAGAAGAAGTTTCCTGTTACCACATTAATGAGAGCGATTGGTTTTGACACAGATAAAGCCATCCTCAACATTTTTGGTTTAGCAGATGAGATTAAAGCCTCAAAGAAAGATTTAAAGAAATCAGTAGGAAGAAAATTGGCAGCTCGTGTATTGAAGAGCTGGACAGAGGATTTTGTGGATGAAGATACTGGTGAGGTAGTAACAATAGAAAGAAATGAAATCATCTTGGAAAGAGATACTGTCCTTGATGAAGAAAATATTGAATTGATCCTTGAAGCAAATGCTGAAACAGTAATTTTGCAAAAAGAGGATGTCGAAGAAGATTATACAATCATCTACAACACACTTCAAAAAGATCCAACGAGTTCTGAAATTGAAGCAGTTCAATACATATATAGACAATTAAGAGGATCAGATCCACCGGATGATGATACTGCAAGAGGTATTATCGACAAGTTGTTCTTCTCTGATAAGAGATACAACCTTGGAGAGGTAGGAAGATATAAGATCAACAGAAAGTTAGGTCTTGAAACCTCTAATGATATCTTGGTTCTTACTAAGGAGGATATTATCGAGATTGTAAAATACTTGGTGAGCCTTATGAACCAAAAAGCTGAGATTGATGATATCGATCACTTGAGTAATAGAAGGGTTCGTACAGTTGGTGAACAATTGTATGCTCAGTTTGGTGTAGGTCTTGCAAGAATGGCAAGAACTATCAGAGAGCGTATGAATGTAAGAGACAACGAGGTATTTACACCTGTTGATTTGATCAATGCGCGTACGCTATCTTCAGTGATTAATTCATTTTTCGGTACAAGTCAATTATCTCAATTCTTGGATCAAACCAATCCGCTTTCAGAGATAACACATAAGAGAAGAATTTCCGCTCTTGGACCTGGAGGACTTTCGAGAGAAAGAGCAGGTTTTGAGGTAAGAGATGTTCACTATTCTCATTATGGTAGACTTTGTACTATTGAAACTCCGGAAGGGCCAAACATTGGATTGATTTCTACCCTATGTGTTCACGCCAAAGTGAACAAGATGGGATTCTTAGAAACACCATATAGACCTGTAAAGAATGGTAAAGTAGCGCTAAATCAAGGTGCACTATACTTATCTGCAGAAGGAGAAGATTTCAAAAAGATTGCACAAGCGAATGCTCGAATCAATGAGAAAGGAGCATTCCTTACAGATAGAATTAAGTGTAGAGAGCATGGTGACTTCCCAGTTCTAGCACCAAAGGAAATTGAATATATGGATGTTGCACCTAACCAAATTGTGGGTGTATCTGCTTCATTGATTCCTTTCCTTGAGAATGATGATGCAAATAGAGCCTTGATGGGATCTAACATGCAACGTCAGGCGGTTCCATTGGTGAAGCCAAATTCTCCTATCGTAGGTACTGGTATTGAAGAGCGTGTAGCGGTTGATTCTCGTATGATGATCAACGCAGAAGGTGATGGAGTTGTAGAATATGTAGATGCTCAAGAAATCATCATTCGTTACGATAGAGATGAAAAAGACCAGTTGGTTTCTTTCGAAGACAATAGAAAGTCATATACACTTATCAAGTTTAGAAGAACCAATCAGGGTACTTGTGTCAACTTAAAGCCGATCGTCAAGAAAGGAGATAGAGTTGCAGAAGGAATGATTCTTTGTGATGGTTATGCTACACAAAAAGGTGAGTTGGCTTTAGGTCAAAACCTTAAGGTGGCATTTATGCCTTGGAAAGGATACAACTTTGAGGATGCAATTGTACTTTCTGAAAGAGTAGTAAAAGAGGATATATTTACCTCTTTACACATAGAGCACTTTGAATTAGACGTAAGAGATACTAAGCTAGGTGAAGAAGAATTGACTAACGATATTCCTAATGTTAGTGAAGATGCGACTAGAGACCTAGATGAAAATGGTATTATCCGCGTTGGTGCTTGGGTTAAAGAAGGTGATATTCTTATTGGAAAGATTACTCCAAAAGGAGAGTCGGATCCTACGCCTGAAGAAAAATTACTTAGAGCAATCTTTGGAGATAAGGCTGGTGATGTTAAAGATGCATCTCTAAAAGCGCCACCATCATCAAAAGGTGTAATTATCAACAAGCAGCTTTTTGCTCGTGCTAAAAAGGATAAAATTCAGAAAGCACAAGAAAAAGATTTGCTTATAAAGTTAGATGAGCAGCACGCTATTGCAACTAACGAGCTTAAGACGATCTTGATCGATAAGCTTATGGTTATGTTGAAGGGTAAAACTTCAAATGGTGTTAAGAGTATCTACAATGAAGAGCTTGTACCAAAAGGAACTAAGTTTTCTCAAACAGTACTGAAAAATAAGATTGACTATAGTGTAGTTGATTATAGCAACTGGACTGGAGATGACGACAAGAATAAATTGATCGCAAGACTTCTTCACAACTACAGCATTAAGTATAATGAAGAAGTTGGAAGATACAAGCGTGAGAAATTCAACATCAGTATTGGAGATGAACTTCCAGCAGGCGTTCTCAAATTGGCTAAGGTATACATGGCTAAGAAGAGAAAGCTGAAAGTAGGAGATAAGTTAGCGGGTCGTCACGGTAATAAGGGGATTGTTTCTAGAATCGTAAGAATGGAAGATATGCCATTCCTTGAAGATGGAACTCCTGTTGATATTGTATTGAATCCACTTGGTGTACCTTCTAGAATGAACTTGGGACAAATCTTTGAGACCGTTCTAGGTTGGGCAGGTGAGAAGCTAGGAATGAAGTATGGTACGCCAATATTTGATGGAGCTAGTATGGATGAAATTGAAGAATACATCCAGCAAGCAAATCTTCCATCATTAGGTCAAACTTATTTATACGATGGTGAAACTGGAGATAAGTTCCACCAGCAAGCTACAGTTGGTATTATCTACATGCTGAAATTATCTCACATGGTTGATGATAAAATGCACGCACGTTCTATCGGGCCTTACTCATTGATTACTCAGCAACCACTTGGTGGTAAAGCGCAGTTCGGGGGTCAAAGATTTGGTGAGATGGAAGTTTGGGCACTTGAGGCGTTTGGTGCTTCTAGTATCCTCCAAGAGCTACTTACTATTAAGTCTGATGATATTAACGGTAGAGCAAAAGCGTACGAAGCAATTGTAAAGGGAGATAATCTTCCAGAACCGAATATTCCAGAATCATTCAATGTACTTATACATGAATTGAGAGGATTAGCACTTGATGTAAAATTCGACTAAGAGAAATTAATATTTAAGAATAGATTAAATATTTTGCTTTATGGCATTTAAAAAGAATACGAAAGGTCAACACACAAATTTTAAAGCGATCACAATTAGCTTATCGTCTCCTGATGATATCCTAGAAAGATCGTTTGGAGAAGTGCTTAAGCCTGAAACCATTAATTATAGATCTTATAAACCTGAAAGAGACGGATTATTCTGTGAAAGAATTTTCGGTCCTGTAAAGGATTATGAATGTTATTGTGGAAAGTATAAGCGAATAAGATATAAGGGTATTGTCTGTGATAGATGTGGTGTAGAGGTTACCGAGAAGAAGGTAAGAAGAGAACGAATGGGCCATATCAAACTAGTTGTACCAGTTGTACACATTTGGTTTTTCAAATCACTTCCTAACAAGATAGGGTATCTACTAGGTATCGCTTCTAAGAAATTGGAAACAATAATCTACTACGAAAGATATGTTGTTATACAACCAGGTGTCAAAGAGGATATTGAGCTAAAAACGCTTCTTACTGAAGAGGAATACTTAGAAATCTTAGAGACACTTCCAGCGGATAACCAAATGTTGGAAGATGATGATCCAAATAAGTTCATCGCTAAGATGGGTGCTGACGCAGTTAGGGATTTGCTTATGCGTATTGATTTAGATCAATTAAGCAAAGATTTAAGATTACAAGCATTAACTGAAACTTCACAGCAAAGAAAATCTGAGGCTTTAAATAGACTTAGAGTAGTGGAAGCTTTCAGAGATGGACAATCAAGAATTGAAAATAAACCAGAATGGGCTATTATTCAATATCTACCAGTTGTTCCACCAGAGCTTAGACCTTTAGTACCTCTTGATGGGGGTAGGTTTGCAAGTTCAGATTTGAACGATTTATATCGTAGAGTAATCATTAGAAATAATCGTCTGAAGAGACTATTGGAGATTAAAGCTCCGGAAGTAATCTTAAGAAACGAGAAGAGAATGCTGCAAGAAGCAGTGGATTCACTTTTTGATAACTCTAGAAAATCTAATGCGGTAAAAGCAGAGGGTGGTAGAGCATTGAAATCTTTAAGTGATGTACTTAAAGGTAAGCAGGGTAGATTTAGACAAAACCTTTTGGGTAAGCGTGTTGATTACTCAGGTCGTTCTGTTATTGTAGTAGGCCCTAGTCTTAAATTGCATGAGTGCGGTATTCCTAAGCAAATGGCGGCGGAATTGTTCAAGCCTTTTGTGATTAGAAAACTTATTGAAAGAGGTATTGTAAAGACAGTAAAGTCTGCAAAGAAATTAGTAGATCGTAAAGATCCAGTGATATGGGAGATTCTTGAAAATATATTGAAAGGACACCCAGTGCTATTGAATAGAGCACCAACGCTTCACAGATTGTCAATTCAGGCTTTCCAGCCAAGATTGATTGAAGGTAAGGCGATCCAGTTACACCCATTAGTATGTGGTGCATTTAACGCGGATTTTGATGGTGATCAAATGGCAGTGCACGTACCGCTTAGCCAAGGGGCAATACTAGAAGCACAAGTATTGATGCTTTCAGCACATAATATGTTGAATCCGCAAAACGGTTCTCCTATTACATTGCCTTCACAGGATATGGTCTTGGGTTTATATTATTTGACAAAGAGTAGAACTCAAGATAAGAAGCCAACACATTATTACTCAGCTGAAGAAGTTATCATCGCTTACAACGAAAAAGCATTGGACTTGCATTCAAATGTTATCGTTAAGGCCTTGGTAGAGAATGAAGAGGGTGAGTTAGTGATGGACAGAGTAGAGACAACAGTTGGTAGAGTAATCTTCAATAAAGAGATTCCAGAGAATGTACCTTATTGCAATATGGTTTTGACTAAGAAAAACCTGAAGGTGATTATCATGGATATCATTGAAAGAACAAATTTCTCAGTTACGGCCAGCTTCTTGGATCATATCAAGGATATGGGATTCTATTGGTCATTCAAAGGAGGTTTATCTTTCAACCTTGGAGATTTGATTACTCCATCTAATAAGAAATCTACACTTGAAGAAGCACAATCTTCTGTTGAAGAAGTTTGGGATAACTATGAGTTAGGTCTTATTACTGGTAATGAGAGATATAATCAAGTAATTGACAAGTGGACATTTGCGGATAATCAAATTACAACTAAGTTGATGGAGGAGCTTGCTTCTCACAAAGATGGATTCAACTCAGTATATATGATGCTTCACTCTGGGGCTCGTGGATCGAAGCAGCAGATTAAGCAGCTTTGTGGATTGAGAGGGCTAATGGCAAAACCAAGAAAATCTGGTGATACCGGTGGAGCAATTATTGAAAATCCAATTCTTTCTAACTTCTTGCAAGGACTATCAGTACTTGAATACTTTATCTCTACTCACGGTGCACGTAAAGGTCTTGCAGATACAGCATTGAAGACTGCCGATGCAGGTTACTTGACTAGAAGATTAGTGGATGTAGCTCAAGATGTTGTTATTCTACAAACGGATTGTAACACGCTAAGAGGAAATGCAACTACTTCTTTGAAGGAAAATGACAAAGAAATAGTATCTCTTGCAGATAGAATCGAAGGTCGTTTCGCATTAAATGATATTGTTCATCCTATAACAGATGAAATCATAGTTCCTGCTGCTGAATATATAGATGTTAAAACAGCTAAGTATATTGAAGAAGTTGGAATTGAAGAAGTAGTGATAAGATCAGTACTTACTTGTGAAACTAAAAGAGGTGTTTGTACTAAGTGCTATGGTAAGAACCTTGCTACTGGTAGAATAACTGAGATAGGTGATGCTGTAGGTATTATCGCTGCTCAGTCAATTGGTGAGCCGGGTACACAGCTTACTCTTCGTACTTTCCACGTTGGGGGTATTGCATCTGTAACAAAGCAAGATTCAGAGCTTTCTTCTAAGTTCTCTGGTAAGGTTGTTTTTGATGGAATCAATACTGTTGAGAATATAGATGAAGAAGGAAATAAGAATATTATAGTTCTTTCACGTTCTGGTGAATTGAGAATTGTAGATAAAGATTCAGGAAAGGTTTACTCTTCTAGTCATATCAAGTACGGATCTATTCTACATGTAAAAGACGGACAGAAAATAGAGAAAGGTGAAGTACTTACTAGCTGGGATCCATTTAACGCGGTGATCATTTCTGAGTTTGAAGGTATAGTACAGTTCGAGGATCTTGAAGAAGGTACTACATTCAGAAAAGAATATGATGACCAAACAGGGTATTCTGAATTGGTAATTACAGAGACTAGAAAGTCACGTATGGTACCAAAAGTAAAAGTAGTTTCTGCTGATGGGGAAGAATTGAAATCGTACAATGTACCGGTAGGAGCATACTTGTCTGTAGAGGCAGGACAGCAAATTAAAACTGGTGAACGAATTGCGAAGATTCCTCGTAAGTTAGGATCTATTGGTGATATTACCGGTGGTCTTCCGAGAGTTACAGAGCTTTTCGAAGCGAGAAATCCTTCTAATCCAGCTGTGGTTGCGGAGATAGATGGTGAAGTTTCATTCGGTAAAATCAAAAGAGGTAACCAAGAGGTTATCGTTGATGCAAAAGATGGTCAACAACGTCGTTATTTGATATCGACTTCTAAGCACATCTTAGTCCAAGATGGTGATTTCATTAAAGCAGGTACAACCTTATCTGATGGTTCTATTGCGCCACGTGATATATTAAATATTAAAGGACCATTCGCAGTTCAGTACTATCTAGTAAATGGTGTACAGGAGGTATATCGTTCTCAAGGTATCGGTATTAATGATAAGCACATGGAGGTTATCGTTCGTCAGATGATGAGAAGAGTGCAGATTGTTGATCCGGGAGATACAATATTCTTAGAAGGTGAAGCAGTTGAAAAGTATGACTTCTTTGAGCAAAATGACTGGATCTTCGACAAAAAATTTGTTACTGAGTCTGGAGAATCTACTAAGCTATCGGCGGGACAGATTGTGTCTCTAAGACAGCTAAGAGAAGAGAATTCTTTCTTGAAAAGAAATGATAAGAAGTTAGTTCAATTTAGAGACGCAGTTCCTGCAACTTCAACTCCAATCTTACAAGGTATCACGAAGTCATCTTTGGGTACGTCAAGTTGGATATCAGCAGCTTCTTTCCAAGAGACAACTAAAGTACTTAGTACTGCAGCAATAGGTGCGAAACAAGATTACCTATTAGGTCTGAAGGAAAATGTAATTGTTGGTAAGCAGATTCCAGCGGGTACAGGTATGCGCAGATACAATGATTTGTTTGTTTCTACTCGCGAAATTTATGAAAGAGAGCAAGCTCGTATAGCTGCTGCATATGAAGCGGAAGAAAATACCGATCAAGTTGTTGTTGAGACAGAAGAGTAATTGAATTATACAATATAAAATTTAATAAAAGGAAACTTCAAGTATTTGGAGTTTCCTTTTTTTATGCTTCAATGTTATAAAAAGGAAAATATTGAGGGCTAAAAAAATGCCTAGGGTTTTCATATCTATTTTGATCTATATGATTTTCTGTATGGCGTCCTTAAACTACATACACAAGAGTTTAACTATCTAAATGATACATTCTTTACTTTATCGAATTCTACTTTTTTCGGCTTTAATTTTATCAGATAGGTAATATTTTGAGACCTAGAGCACTATTTTAGGTCTAAATAATTGTAGAATGCCCTCAAATGGCGTGCTAATACTAGTTTTTGAAGTTACACATATTAAATTTTAACATTTTTTGTTAACTTGGATGTGCTTCAAAATATTTACTAAGACACTATTGATATGATATTAAGACAGATACTTATTCTCATCATTTCTGCACTTGTACTTTTCTTTAGTCATAGACATATGAGTCAGGAATATTGCCCTACTTGTTGTAGTGAAACGGCAGTTATCGGAAAGGCAACAGCAGGTCCGTTATTGTTTAATTGGAATAGTGCAGAGACCATTACCAATGAAAAATTTCTAGCGCTTAAATCAGCAATACTATCAGATGGTACTGAAGGTGAGTCTTTAGAAATAACAGGACATTATTTTGCAGATGAAGTGAATGATACTGAATACGAAAATCTTGGCCTAGCAAGAGCGGTAGCAGTAAGTGAATTACTTAAAGTAGAAAACCCAGATCTTAAATTTATTACAAAATCAAAGTTAGTTAGTATGCAAGAAGGAGCTGAGGCTAACACATTTGAAAGTATGTCTTATGCTTGGATATCGAATGAAGATTCATCTAAAGAAAGGGTAGAAATTGAAGAGACGGGAGATGCTAGAATTCTTTTTCCATTCAACTCTTCTGACAAAATAGATAGCCCAGCGGTTGATAACTACTTAGATTCTATTGCTGAAAAACTAAAAGCAAATAAAGAATTAAAAGTCTACATAGTTGGGTATACAGATTCACTTGGGGAACCTGGACCAAATCGCAGACTGTCTGAAAGAAGAGCTAAAAAGATAAGAGACATATTAAAAAAGAAGGGAGTGGCACATAGTCAGATAGTCCCTTCTGGTCGTGGTGAAGCGGATGCTGTAGCTCCGAATACAAGCGAAGCTAGTAGACAACTCAATAGAAGAGTTGAAATAAGTATAAAATAAGAATCAAAATTTTAATAAGTAAAAACGTAAGATCATGCATTTTCTTAATTCTTTGATGTTGATTAGTTGTGAGACCTGGCCATTACTTTGGCTCTTATTTGGAGCTTTAATGTGGTTACTTGGTTGGCTGTTTGGAAGATCAAAAGTCAGTAAACTTCGTGGAGAGCTTGAAGCGGCAATGCAAAAGAACAAAGCGCTTACTGGAGAAAATCAGCAGTTACATGATGATTTGAAAATTGTAAGAAGTGATTATGAAAAGACCAATAGGAGATTAATTTCGGCAGAAAATAATCTTGAGGAAAGTAAGGGTAAGCTAAACAATGCACTATCAAAGTATAGAATGATAGAGAATGAGAAGAATAATATTTCTTCAGAAAAAGATAAATTAATAGCTGAACGCAATAGTTTGCTTTCTGATAAACAGAGTTGGGAAGATGAAAGGGCAAAGCTGAAGGAAAATTCTCTTGAAGCAGCAGATGCAAATATTTCGAATAAAGCTATTGCAGATCTTAGGGAGCAATTGGCAGAAACAGAAAGAGCCTTGGCCGCCTGTGAAGCTTCAAAAATAAAAGAGGATAAAGTCTCATTTGTTCCACCTCCTCCTCCAGCAGGGGGAGCCGGTATAAACCAGTTGGTTTCAGATACAGGTGACATGGGAGATATAGGCCATAAGCCTTCAGGTAAATCTGAAAGCGGAATGGGTAAACATTTCGATAAAACAAATTTGCAAATTATAGAAGGTGTAGGCCCAAAGATTGAATCTATATTAAAAGGAGCAGGATATACAAACTGGCAAAAATTGGCTGATGCTTCGGATTCAGAATTGCAAAAAGTGCTTGATGATGCTGGTCCGAGATACCGTATGCATAATCCTACATTGTGGTCGAATCAAGCTAGATATGCGGCAAGTGGAAACTGGGATGGCCTTATTAAATATCAAAAAGATATAGATGGGGATGCTGCAAACCCAAATTCAAAAGCCGAAAAATTATATTTCAAAGCAATGGGCTTTTCCGCTGCTAAACCTGATGACTTAAAAGTTGTAGAAGGTATAGGACCAAAAATTGAAAGCCTTTTGAAAAATGCAGGAATAAAGAATTGGAACGTATTAGCTCAAACTGATGTAAGCAAATTACAGGATATTCTTACTTCGGCTGGAGATAGATACAGATTGGCAGATCCAGGAACTTGGCCTAAGCAAGCAGAGTTGGCTTCCTCAGGAAAGTGGACGGAGTTGAAGGAGTATCAAGATTTTCTTTCGGGAGGTAAGGCCTAAAGAGTGGAATCAATGTTTGTAAAAAATGGGAATGATACTTTATCGTTCCCATTTTTTACTTTTTGCTATCAGTTTTTTTAGGATTGGAATTTTTATGTCCGACAATTTCTTGATGCATAAGCAACCTTTTCCATTTTTATGGGGGCCTAGTTTATCAAGTAAGGGTTCTACAGTAAGATCAAACATGAGATAGATAGAAAGGTGAGCTTTACCCGGTGAAAAACCAACTGTGAACCACTCGTACTCTTCTCCATTTTTTCGAGCGTAAGTATATTTACCAAAACCGATGATACTTACTCCCCAGATTTTTGGTTCTACATTCGTTATCTCTTTCATGAGTTGAAGTAGCACTTTACTGTCTTCCTTGCGTTGTTTGTGTTTTACATTCTCAATAAATGCACTTACATCTTTATCTGTTTCTGTATTGACAAGCGTTTTCTTTTTAGCCATTTTACTTTATTTTAATTCTCTAAAATATTGTTTTTCAGGTCAACTAATGTTTCGGATGAGCTATTTCGGTCTTACTCTTACTCGTCAAACTGGCGGCGTGGCGTAAAGCCTAAGCCCTGCAAACCGGAGGTGCGTAGGGGCAAGTGGTGGAAGTGGTATCGCTATGGGCGGATATGCGCGAGGGCAGCGATATGAACGTACGACACGACCACTGACAATGCGCTACTACGACCTTAGGAGTAGTAGTGTATAGGCATGTGGATGACCCCAGAACAGTATTTGTCTATTTCATATATAAGGCGGCATGCTTGGCAATGTACTTCCCTATAATATCAAACTCTAAGTTGACCAACTGATCAGGAACGATGTCCTTGAAAGTAGTGTGCTCATAAGTGTAAGGAATGATTGCGACGCTGAACTGTTGCTCATCGGGATTAACAACAGTGAGACTTACTCCATTGATACATATACTACCTTTGTCTACTAGTAAAGATTCTGCATCTTGCTTGTTTGCAAAGGTGAAAATCCAGCTGCCGTTTTCTTCATTCACTGAGATACAATGGGTCACAGTGTCTACATGTCCTTGGACAAGATGGCCGTCTAGTCTCGCATTGGCAGACATAGCTCTTTCAAGGTTGACATGTTGGCCAATTTTTAATTTTCCAATATTTGATCGATCGAGCGTTTCTTTAATTGCGGTTACCGTATGGCTGTTTTCATCTTGATGAACTACCGTCAAGCATACACCATTATGGGCAAGTGATTGGTCAATTTTAAGTTCTTTAGAAATTTTAGACTTGATCTTGAAATCAAGATTTGTTCCATCTACTTTAATGTCAATTACTTCACCTAAGTCTTCAATAATCCCTGTAAACATTTATCTTCCTTTCCTTAATTCAATAAAACCTCTAAGTATCTCTGGGCTAGGTACTACACCTGAAACGCGCTCCTCAAAAACCCTACAAACATAATAATAAACTCCGTCAGAAAGTACTTCATTGTTGGTGTTTGTTCCATCCCAATTGATATCTGGATCTTCTGTCTCATGAACTAAGTTACCCCATTGGTTATAAATCTTGATGTCTATACTATTGATAAATCTGTATGGGAAAGGAATAAATAGATCGTTCGAGCTATCACCATTCGGTGTGAATGCATTTGGTAATTCATAAAATGGGCAGTTGTCAACACAAACGATATTACTTTCAATACTGACATTGCCAATGCTATCTGTAGCGGTAATAGAATAGCATCCTGCAATTCCACCTGGTGGCATATCTGTATAAGTAGTAGTTTCTGCGCCTTGAATCTGTACGATAAATTCTCTGTCAGTATTCATAGTCGGAGAGTAAAATATTTGATAAGATGCAACATCATCTGTATCAGGGCACACTAAATTAGGGTTAGTCCAGATCAAGTTGTTGACAAAGTCATCGTCAGAATTTATTTCTCCTCCTGCGTCACAAATATTTGAAACTGTAAGTTCTGGTGCACATGGTGGAACATTATCGATAGGGATACTGCAAGATTGTTGAGATCGATTCAATAGAGGTGATACGATTCCATCCACTCCGAATGTTCCTTCACATTGTATAAAGTAGCAATACTCTTCGCCATTTGTCAAGTTGTCGTTATCTGTATAAGTCATTTCAACAGTACTACCAATTAGTACAAAGTCATTATCAGTTGGGCCTTGGCGGAAAATATTATAGTTGAAGTTGTTCCAACTCACTTCATGCTCCCAAGACAATACATTGATCTCATCGGAGGGGGCAATAGTAAGGAAGGTGGATGATGCAGTATTATTGACACCAAGTATTTCAGTACTAGCACCTGTAGTAAAAGCAATAGCATAGGTATATGGGGTGTCTTGCGTATTGAGTCCAGTATCTATAAATATGGTATCATTGGCGCCGGCAAAAGTAGGACTAGATACCAATGAACCAGGTATAGGTGCTAAATTGGTGTCATCAAATCCTGTGCTACGCCAGACCTCATAAGTGTAGGGCCCAGGATTGGCAATGGTATCTAGATCAGGATAAATTGGTTTGGACCATTCTACAATTATTTCTCCATTGCTTGTGCTAGTCTGATCGACGTCCACATGCGTTATGAGAGGAATATCTCTATTCAATTGTAAGCAGGCTTCATTAGATGGTAAGCTTTCTACTACGTTGAATGGAAAACCAGCATTTGTCCTTAGTGCAAATTCCCCAAGAACCCGATAACAATAGGTGCGTCCACGTTCTACATTTGTATCTGTGAATGAATAACGACCATTAACGATTTCTCTTGTAAAGTCTGTTAATTTAACATAGCCTCTGCCTTCTAAGCCGGGAGTACATTCGTCAATGGGGAACTGATTGCTGCCTTCTCTTCTCCATACAGTGAACGTCCTAAAGTATTCATCGGCGGCATCCTCACAGAGATAAGGAGATTCCCAACTAACTGTTACGATATCGTCATTGGATACGGCGGTGACATCTTCTGGCGGTGGCCCTACCACTTTTATTCTAACTGTTTTCAATGTGGCGAGCCCAGAAGAGTTTTCTGCAAAGAAGTTATCGACCGCTTTAAATACCACGGTGTAAAACTGAGAAGCGATATGCTCACAAGTGGTTTCCCAGCGAAAGCGTCCAATGAGTGGTTGTGGCTGAAATCCAGACTGAACATCAAAGGTTGCCGGGCTAATATCTTGTTCGAAAGGCCCTCCTAGGGCTGTTAATTCAATCATCTGAGGAGGGGTATCAGGGTCGGTTGCAATCACATCAAACTCAAGAACATCTCCTGCGACTACACAAATTTCTTCTATCGTCTCTATCTCTGGAGGCATGTTTTCACATTCTAAAATCAAGATTTGCATATCTCTAATCATAGTATCTCGTGGAGCACCATCTCTAAACTCTATAATATACATGGCAATATTATATTCACCGGCCCTTTGTGGAGATTCCCAAACAATGTCTCCTGTAACTTCATCAAGCGAAAGAACATTATTCGCTCCTCCACTTATTTCATTTGGAAACATGTAAAGTGGGACATCAATATCGACATCTCGCTTCGGTGTAATAAGCCTGTATACTAAACTATCTCCATCTGGGTCAAAAGCATTAGGATTATGAATAAATCTTTGGCCCACACATCCTAAATCAATAGGGGGTTGTAAAAGAATAGGAGAATTATTGATAGGGAAAAATTGGCTAGCACTAAATGTAACAGTAGTACTGATGAAAAATTCAATTTGGTCTGAATTAGGAGGATTTACATTTATTATTCCTTCATTTCTATTTCTATCGAGCATGCTCATCGTGTAGCTACCTGGCCCAGGATAAAGGTGCTCTGCTATGTAAAAGTTTACTTTTATGTCGTTGGCTAACTCAACTCCATTGGGTGGACTCCCAGGGCCATTACTACGAAGTACAAACTGACAGGTGCCATCTCCCCAACACAATTCTAAACTATCTCTATCTGCTGGAGTAGAGCTAGCTTTTGTATAGGTTGTGATGGTAGCAGTGACCTTAAAAGGAACATTTGGATCTTGGGTATAAACGATCTCTCCCGCTCTATTATGCGTTGCGTAAGACGATTGGGCAATAAATATGAATGTTACTATTAAAATGGCAATTCTTAAAAGAGGATTGTTATAGTTTTTCATAATTACTATTTCATTAAATATTTTGGTCATTGCCAAAGAGAGGCCCGTACTATAAAAACGGAAAATTCTTTGTCTTAGTTTGTACGATATTAATCAATTAAAGGTCTATAATCTACGATTTTACACTTAATTATAGTGGATGTCAAAGATTGAGCATATTATAGCTCTTAAAACTGGAATAACTGACTTTGATACAAGTATAAATATAATAAAGTCTTATTTTTGTTTTAACTACAAAATTAAAGTGATAGGAAATAAATCTTTACGAATTGGTCTCGGAATGCTGATTTTAGGTGCCGCTATCTCATGTATCCTACCTACGGATTTGAGCTTTCTGAGAACCGGTGCCAACTATACTGTTCACTTAATGTTTGGTACACTGGCGCTAGGCCTAATTTTTCTTATACTACAGGAGAAGCAGTTACTCTTTACTAGTTTTATAGCTTGTGCTATTTTATGTATTCATCTCAAGAATTCGTCTAATAACGTTCTTCAGTTGCCAACCAAAACTGTGGCAGAAGTACTCAAAATAGGGCAGTTAAATATTGCCAATACCCAGGATCATATCTTTGAAACTATAGCGTCCATAAAACAAGAGAATGCAGATGTTTTATCATTGCAAGAAGTAACTCCTGATATGGCCATGTTATTAAAATCAGAACTAGCAGAAGCGTATCCTTATAAAATTATTGTTCATCGCAAAGAAGATTTTCTTGGACTTGGGATTTTTTCAAAAATTCCTTTCTCTGATGTAGATACGTTTTATGTAGAAGACGTTCCTAATTTATCCGTGGATCTAAAATGTGGTCAAAAAGATATTGCAGTTATATCATCTTATGTATACCCAGAATTGAGTAGTGGAGATAGCCCAGAAGTGCTGGCTCAATTTGAAGGGATTGAATCTTTTATACAATCTAAAACGTGTCCTGTTATAACTGTAGGGGATTACAATCAACTTCAGTTTTCAAATTATTTGAAAGATTTCAAGCGATTGTCTTTGTTAAATGATAGTCGACGATTTCAGTTTTTTGATAATCCAACAGATCATATTTTCTTCTCTTCACATTTTGATTGCGTACAGTTTCAAACTATCAGCAATCGCTATACTAACCACTTAGGTATAAGTGGGTCATATCAGCTGAACATGGCAACTGCAAATGCTCAAGAATAGGCAGCTCTGTTTATACTTATAATTGAATAGGTCTTTAGAGTCAATTATTTTGACACTTAACTCGATGCTAAAATCAAATCAGAGCTTTTATTTGCTTTAATTTTTGGGTTCTCTTCTAATGACTTCAAATTAGTTTTGCTATAAGTCAGTATTCTAAGGCTGGCTGAAAAATACGGCTGTATTCACTTAATATATCTTTTGAATATGTAAAAGATTTAAGCACAGACCGTTATTCAGAATTGACATTACGGCATTAGAATCAACAGCTGATTAAATAGGATTAGACTCCACAACTTCGCTTGAAATGAGGGTTTATATACTTATTTTGTTATACTGGTGACAATTTTTTGGAAAGATATTTGTTTTTTTGATAAGATGAAGTAATCAGAGTTGTTAACCGAATTTACTCCGCTATGAAAAAGAGAATAATAATCCTAGTCTTGATTAGTTTTTGCTTAGAGACTATAAACTTATCAGCCCAATATCAAAGTCCATCAAGAATTGAAAACTATGGTGGTGTCAGCTCCATATTTATTAATCCTGCCAATTCTAGTAATTTTCCTTTACGATGGGATTTCAACTTAGTATCAGGAGACTTCTATCTAGACAATAGTGTTGGTTTTATAACTAATACAAGTTTGAAAGAATTGTCTCAATCTTTTGAGGATGTACAATCTGGTTTAGATATGGAGCCTCAAAGTGATAAAGGTGATTTGGTGGCTGATTTTTACAGGGATACTACTGCAGCAAAGTATTTGCAATTTGGCACTACCATAAATGGTCCGGCTTTTTTGTTTAATACCAATGGCGGACAATCGATAGGTGCTTTTTATAATCTTAGAGTTATGGGAGGTTCATCTAAAATACCAGGCAGCCTAAATTATTATAATTATATTTCTAAATCTGTGGATGAGTGGATTGACTTTCCATCCGTAAATTTTGCTTTTATGGCTTGGGATGAAATAGGGGTACACTTCGCAAATAGATTCATAACTGCAAATGGGTATGCTTCTGCGGGTATAAATGTAAAATATCTCAGAGGATATGAAGCTGGATATACAAGTTTGAATAACGATACAGAAGTCCAGTTCATTAGTTCAAATCAAGTCGAAGTGTCTGGCCTAGATTTTCAATATGGATTTACGAATAATAATGTTGACGTAGTAGATAATGCAGAATTCGAATTGGCGCCTTTAGGAAGAGGAATAGGGATAGATTTAGGGTTTAATTATGTAGTGGAAGATGATTCTGATACTTATAAACTCAAACTGGGTGCTTCTGTAAATGATATTGGAGGAGTGACATTTAGAGAAAGGGCGGAAGTTCATGGACTCAAAGGTAATCAGCCCATTATTTTTGATGAAGCTACCTATCAATCCTTTACAAGCGTCAATGAATTAAAGGAGCAAGCAAGTATAGATCTCTATGGAGCTGTTGGGCTTTCCGAATTGGACATCCCGCTTACTATAGCACTACCTACTACAATAAGTCTGCAAGCTGATTATAAAATTGTGGAATACATTTATGCTTCTGCCTTATTTGTGAATAGAGTTTCATTTTCGCCTAACTCTGTAAAGGCAACCAATCTCATAAGTGTTGCACCAAGATTTGAACATCGTTGGGGAATGGTTTCATTACCTATCAATATTGTGGAGTATCAAAGAGTAAAAATGGGTGCGGCTGTTAGGCTTGGGTATTTTATTGTAGGTACAGATGATCTTGGATCTATTGTTGGGACAAAAGAATTTAGAAGTACGAATGTCTATTTTGGAATTAAAGCAAACCCATTTAATATGGGTTCTTCATCTAAAGGGAGCTCAAGGAATGGAGCCTCGGGTAAAAGGGGGAAAGTAAAATGTTATAAATTCTAAGCCTTTTAAAGGCTTAGAATTTACAACAAATTCATTAGGGGGTTCTAACTTTAGTGGATTGATTGATCCAACACTTTACCGTAAATGTATCACCTACTTTTATTGAACGAATAAATATGTCTTCTTTATTAGGCATGTATTGCTGGTACTTGGAGATGAGTCTGCTTGCTTCAGCAGCAGTTTCGGGATCTCTTTTCGCTTTGTTCCATTCATCTATTGCGACCCACGTTACTACTTGTGAGTCAAATCCAGTTCCTGGGCCACATAGCGGCCCACTAGAAGCATAAAGCTTTCCTATAAGTAGGTGTGCTTTGCCCCAACCTGGTTTTTTCTCTAAGGCTTTTCTAGCGTATTTTCTTGCTTTAGAAAACTTCTTGAGATGTGCATAGTATATCTTTGCGATGGTGAGATAATAGTTTGCTGCTCGCTCAGAATCAGGATTGCCATCTGCCTTACCTTCATAGCAGCTTATAGATTCTGTGTAGTTGGCTTCTCTAAGCAATTGCGCACAAGAAGGACCAGCAGTACTTGGTCCTGAGACAACTTCTGGCGGGAAGCAGCGATCGATTTCAGGTTTTAGTTTCATCAAAAGTGCATCCGAAGCTGGACACTTACCCCACTTCAATCTACTATACACTAGCTCTATGGTTTCACAATCAGATGGATTAGCCTCATATTCTTTGGTGTATTTTTCTTGGTAGTAACTACAAGGATAAAAATTTTCAATACCTTCTAGCTCTTCTAATCTAGCAGGTGAATACCCTTTGACGAGTTCCCAACGATCACATTCTTTAGTGTTTTTACAATTTTTAGTTCCGTGATCTACAATCTTAAAAATCTGTTGCGCATACTTTCGTCCTTCTTCAATAGTAATGCCATCGGTAGTGATCTGTTCAAGCAATAAAGCTGTAAATGGGTTAATCACAAAATCTGCTGTTTTTTCTTTATCAGCATCAATTACTTCCTTAAAGAGATTATATTTTTCTTTTTGGCTGGATTTTTCTGGGAACTTATAATACATTTTGAAAGCTTTTAGTCCCTTATAGAGACTAGCTTTATCTTGATAGCATTTAGCTGCTTCGTCATATAGTCCGAAGATTCGATTTATGTGTTCTTCTTTTTTTGCGGGGTTTGTCTCATTATCTAATAGGTGTTCAAAAATTTTGACTCCATCTAAGAAGTGATAATCTCTAAATCCATCGGCAGCAGGCGCCGCATTGTATGCTTTTTCCCAATAAGGAATGGCTTCAGTAAATTGTTTTTGCTTCAGAAAATCACGATAAAGTACATGTGCTGTTTTGATACCTTCTGTATTTTGTACATCTGTCCATTTGGTACATGGGCTAGCGCCTTCTTTCGGAGGGACGGTAATTTTTGGCTTTGGTGTTTCAGTAGCTATAGGCTCGGTTACTTTAGGTGTACACGAGTAAATTATAATCAATGAAACTAAGATTGAAAAACGGAGAACGTATGAGCTTTTCATGTATTAGATTTTAAACTACAAATAGTTATCAATTAATAAGATGCTTGGTATTGGTTTTGTGGTGTTCGACCGAATCGACAACAAGTTTAATGAATTTTATGATTTTAAGTAAGTTTTAAACCAATTTAGACTTGAAGATAGCTTTTATATACTTCTAAATAGGTGCGACTGGCTGAAAGCCACAAAGCGCGTCTGATGGGACATCAGCAGGGTGAAGGGTGGAAGTGGTTCTGATTTTTCATCAGAAAGAACGTACGACCTGACGCCTCCGCAGGATAGCGGCACCCCCAAATTTTAATAATGAGTCTTCTCCAGAAACTATCTACTAGAAACAAAAAAGCTGCTCTACAAAACTAAATTGTAGAGCAGCTCCTAGACTAGTTTAGTCTACGTTTAAAACTTCAGTTTCACAGAAGTTCCGATGCAAGAAAGATTGACTGTAGAGCCTTCTTTCATTCCTGCCATAAACGCTTGTTCTTTATCTTCAGCGCTTAATCTATATTTGCTAGAGCTGTAACGACTGATCTTTTCGTTTGCTTTGTCAGCAACTTCAGAATCAATTGATTTCGCTTTTCTGTATTTTCCAATAGCAGCTATGTAAACACATTTTTGCTTGATCACATCTCCACACTTAGAGCTATTACCGACATATAAGTCACCCATCAGCATGTGAGGCTTACCCCAGTCAGGTCTTAGGTCAGCAGCCTTTTTTGCTGCAGACATAGCATTAGAAAACTGTTTTTGCTTACCATATATTTGACCTATCTGATAGTAGTATAAAGATTGTTTAGAAGGATCAGACTCTGCTGAGATAGCTTCATTGTACTTAGCAATGGCACCTGCATAGTCACCTGCTTCTTTCATCTTCCTTGCCATTATATTTGGATTACTTGCTTCATACTCAGCTTTTCTCTTAGCGTTTTCTTCATTCGCATATTGTGCATACTTTCCTTCAAGTTCTGCAACTAATGCTTCGCTAGAATCACATCCTTGACGCTTAAGCGTTTGGATGGTTTCCTTGATAACAGCAGGATTGTCAGGGTCAGCTCTGTATGCTGGCTCTAACTTACCGACAAAATATGCGCAATCAAAAACTTGAGATTCGAAAGGAGCAAAACTACCAAGAGCGCTTTCTTTCGCTTGCTTATAGTATGCACCATATTTTTCATTGCTTTTGATATTGTGATCTGCGATCTCGTTGATTTTATTATAGATCTCTCTGGCTTTGACATTGTCCATATTGTCGTTTGAGAACTGATAAGTAGCTACGTCAGCATAAGGAGCTAATACGATATACTCAGTGTTCATGCCACCTAATTCAATTGCTTTTTCAAGCGCAGGAAATGTTAAGCTATAAGGTGTACGTAGATCATAGTACATATCGTATGCTTTTCTTCCTTGTAAGTAAGCGATTCTTTCCTTTGCTGGAATTTTCATTTTGATTGCACCGCTCTCAAAACATGCCATCGCTTCATCATATAATTTAAGCACCATGTCTACACATTCCTGCTTTTCAGCATCGGTGGTAGCATTTTTAAGTTTGTGCTTATATATCTTGATACCATCTGTATAGTGAAAGTCTCTTCCGCCATCGGCAGCTGGAGCAGCTTCATATGCAGTTTTCCAAAATTCAAGTGCACTGTCAAGCTCATCAGATTTCATATGGCCTCTATAGATCGTATGGGCATCTGTAATAGCGCCTTCGTCCGGTGAGCCTGTCCATGTTTCACATTGACCTATTGCGTTTGTGGTCATCATTATACCTAATGCAATCAAAACACAAACTGAAAGTAAATTTTTAAGCATCTTCATTTCTAATTAAATTTTCTTTTATAAAACCAAAGGTTATCATTTAAGGTAAACCCAATATTTGCTCGGATAAATGTTTCGTTTAATGAACCATCGGTTCCAAATTTTCCACCGGTGACTGCAAAGTTGAACCAAGACTTTTGACCTCTCGGCAGGATAACGGGTAGTGTCATACCGATTGTTACCCCTGTTTCCGTTAATTGTTCGTTAAATTCATCTGATCGAGGGTCTGTACTATAGTAAAAACCAGCTTTATATCGAACCCTTGTCCAATATCTGTTATATGAATTATGATCAGGAATAAACTCACCTCCAAAGGCTATTCTTTGGATGTTGTTCAATCCTGCTGACTGACCATTAATAGAATAGTTACTCCATTGAGACGCAGAATAATCGATTCCGACACGAAATTTATTAATTTTTTCATATATCAAACCTATCCCAACTTCTCCCGGCAGATTGACTTCTCCACTCACATCTTGATCATTTCTAATGGTATCTAAAGAATTAGGATCTAGAGAAGAAAAGACAGATGAGAATCGTCGGTAAAATTGACCTGAATTGGTGTTTATATTAGCATTATTTGAGATGTATGCACCTAAAGAAAGTTTTTTTGTAGGTTCTCCTTCAACGTGTCCAAATTTGTAATTATATAATGCACCAAATTTAAATACAAAACCACTTAAACTAGTTTCATCTATCAAACTTGTAATAAACGCATTATTAAGATTGTCAAAATTAGCAGTTCTTTCATTAATTATGTTTCCAAAAAAGTAACCGATATCTAGCCCTACAGAAAGATCTTTATATTCGACTGCATTTGTCCAACCTATCTTGTAAGTTCCTCCTCTTCCGGTAAACTGAGTACGAAGACTATCAGAGTCTGATTCTGGAACAGCAGTTCTTGACTCTATGTCATATCCAACATCTGAGAAAGGCGTAAGGGAAAAGTTCATTCGCCAATCTACTAAAGGTGGTCTTCTATCCAATTCAATATTAACCTGATTTTTCATTGGAAACCCAATGGAGATATAAGAGAAATTTCCAGCATAAGTATTGAGCGCATCATTATTAGGAGATTCGAGATTCGCAAATCTTGAAAAACCACCAATCTCAAAAGAAGTTGCTTTCAAGAAACCAATTGAAGCTGGATTTACTAAATTAACCTGATATGGATCATTGAATGAAGCACCCAAACCACCCATTCCTAATGAACTTACATAATTTTGGGGAGCTAAATCGCCTAAGGCTAATCTAGAATATGGAGAGTTTCGCTTAGGATTATCGCCATCTTGCGAAAACGTTTGTCCTATGGCACTAAACGAAAGAATACTCAAAATAAAAGCTAGGCTTAAATTGAGTAGAATGTTATTTGAATTTGACATTTTTAAGTTTTGGTTGTGAACAATGAAGTACCTTTTTTACTTGAAGTAGTTCATTTTTTCAACTGGTTATAGTTCAAGATTTTGTTGAGTCCGATTAGCACTAAATTTGGACTGACAAATATCTTTCTTTTAATACGATTAGCAAAGAAATTAGCGTCGCCTCCGGTAAAAATTACCTTAATTCGACCATATTTCTCTATGTAAGTGTCAATCATACCCTTTATTTCAGCCAAAGCGCCATATTGTGCCCCTGTGAGGATGGCTTCTTTGGTATTTTTGCCCACAAAATCTTCATGTTCAAATGGTTTTACCAAAGGAAGCTTAGCCGTAAAGTGGTGCATGGCCTGCAATCTCATGTACATTCCAGGACTTATGCTTCCTCCTTTATAAACACCTTTCGCACTCACAAAGTCATATTTGATACAAGTGCCAGCATCTACGATTAGGCAATTCTTTTGTGGAAACAAGCTATTGGCTCCAACAACAGCCGAAAGCCTATCTTTTCCTAAGGTTTTTGGCGTTTCATACCTATTTTTAATGGGTATGGGCGTATTGTGATCGAGTATGATAAAACGTTTTGCGCTTTTTTTGATTTCAGTTTTTACACTTTTACTCAACAAAGTGACTGTACTCAATATAATACGTTGTATATCACCATAATCTTTTTCAGCTTTAAGGATATTTTTGCTAGAAAAGGTCTTCCATACACCATGAGCTATCATTTTGTCACCTTGAAAGATGGCAAATTTGCTTCTAGTATTTCCGATATCTATACAAAGATTCATCCCCGCCTGTCTGTTAGATGATAATTAGTGCTTAAAATGGCGTGTCCCAGTGGTTACCATTGGCAATTCATTCTCATCACAATAAGCGATACTAAGCTTATCGTTGATAGAACCACCCGGTTGAAGTACTGCCCTTACTCCAGCCTTGTGTGCTATTTCAACACAATCTGGAAATGGGAAGAATGCATCAGATGCCATTACGGCGCCTTCTAGTTCAAAACCAAATTGCTTGGCTTTTGCTATGGCTTGAATGCAAGCATCCACCCTTGAGGTTTGTCCACAACCCATTCCTACCATTTGTTTGTTTTTGACAAGCGCAATGGTATTTGATTTTAAGTGTTTAGCACAAATGCTAGCAAAGGCAAGATCCTCTAATTGTGCTTGAGTGGGTTGGGCTTTGGTTACAGTTTCAAAATTTTCTACTGTATCTACTTTTTGATCCCTGTCTTGACAAAGAACTCCGTTAAGCAAATTCTTGTACATAGACTGTCCAAGATTCCAATGCTTGATACTCATCAAGATTCTTTTCTTTTTTTGACTCAATAGCGCCATCGCATCTGCATCAAAATCAGGTGCAATAAGAACTTCGTAGAACAGTTTATTTATTTCTTCTGCAGTAGCTAAATCAATTTTTCTGTTGGCGATGAGAATTCCTCCAAATGCAGAAATGTTGTCGCAAGCTAATGCTGCATGCCATGCATCAAGTACATTGTCTCTTGTAGCTAAGCCACATGCATTGGTATGTTTCAGGATAGCAAAAGTAGGATCTGCATTTTCAAACTCAGTCATAAGACTTACAGCAGCGTCAATGTCTACCAGATTATTATACGATAAAGCTTTTCCACCATGAATCTCAAATAAGTCATTGAGGTTGCCATAGAATATTCCTTTTTGGTGAGGGTTCTCTCCGTATCTTAGTTCTTGAGCTGGCTTTTGACTGATCTTAAATGCGCTTGCATTTTCTTCTTCTCTGTCAAAGTAGTTGAAGATCGCTACATCATAATGCGAAGAAACCTCAAAGGCTTTCTTGGCAAAATATTTTCTGTCTGCCTTATCTGTAAATCCGTTTTTATCTTTAAGTACTTCCAGCAAATTTTGATATTCATTTTGCGAAGGAACTACTACGACATCTTGATAGTTTTTAGCAGCTGCTCTGATCAGTGAAATGCCGCCAATATCTATTTTCTCTATAATCTTTGCTTCCTCGTCAGTACTAGCAACTGTTTCTTCAAAAGGGTAGAGGTCTACGATCACGAGATCCAATTCTGGAATGTCGTATTCAGCTAGTTGAGCAAGATGGGATTCTTCCCTCCGAGCAAGTAATCCGCCAAATATCTTTGGATGCAGTGTTTTGACTCGACCATCTAAAATAGAAGGGTAAGATGTGAGGGTTTCGACCGCTTGGACTTGTAGACCTTGTTCTTCTATAAATTTTTGAGTGCCACCTGTACTATAGATGACAACATCTTGTTTTTTCAATTCTTGCAATATTTCTTCTAACCCAGTTTTGTGGTAGACAGAAATTAACGCAGATTTTACCTTTTTCAATGACATATCATTGCTTTGAATTGTGAGGGAATATTTGCGCAAAGGTAGCGATATTCAATGGTTTACAAAACTCTTTCTCAATCCTGATTTTAGCAGTTTATATACCTATTTAGGATATCTTTCCTACTTATCTTTGGATTATAGATACTCGAAAGTATTTTACCTCTCTAAATTTTGTGCTACCCTCTTGTTCGTGCAGGAGGGTATTTTTTTGGGCATGCCCCTTGGTAGCTGCAGCAGGCCTGCTGCAGTTCTCTCATTATATATGTCCAGTGGACATATATTGCTATCCGAGCCGAGCTGGGATAGCAGCATTCGCTCAGGTCAGGCTTTTCAGTGGTCCGCTTCGCTTGTACCGTCGCTAAAGCTTTGGCGACATGCGACCCTTCCCCTACATTTCATTGCGGTGACTGCTTACCCGTGTCATCCACGGGATCGCACACTTACTATCCTTCATGCGAAAACTAAAAAAACGTAAAATAGAAATGGAGTCGGCGAGATGTTTAGATGCTTATTTTAGGCGATCTAATTCATTAAAACATTTTGAAAATTCGAGTTAGCATTCGGAATCCAACCCAAAGGTTTTGACCTTTTTGAAGTGTTTCTGCAGTGTATTTTACTTGTATAGGCACCTCAGTATATCTGACTTTAAGGTCGCTAATATTTCTGATGATCTCCACACAAAATTCAAAGCCATTATGATATAGCTTTGCTTTTCTACAAAAATCAGCAGTGAAAGCTTTCATTCCAGATTGGCTATCTGTAAGGTAAATGCCCGTAGCAAGATAAGTGACTATGTTCGCGATCTTATTGTAAAAAATTCTAGTAAGTGGTATGTTGTTTTCTGATAAGAATCTGCTTCCAATAACTACTTCTGTATTTTGCTCTAGAATAGCATCTAAAAGTTGCTCTATATCTGTTGGGTAGTGCTGCGTGTCTGCATCGATAGTAACTATATATTCCGCACCTTGTTCTAGAGCATAACTAATCCCAGTCTGCGTGGCTGCACCGGGGCCTAAATTTATTGGATGTTTAATGACAAAGGCGCCAAATTCTTTAGCTATAGATCCTGTGTTGTCAGAACTGCCATCGTCAACAACTACAATATGCTGGTATCCAAGATCACGTAATGAGTGGAGCACCTGACCAATCCGAGTGGATTCATCTTTAGCAGGGATTACAATATAGCTGTATGTCTTTAACAATTTTTACTCTTTTAATCCAAAATTTCAAAAATGGCATAATTTCCGTGGAAGCCTGGAAGGGGTGCTCCGAAAACTCCATATTCCGGTTGTGGTTTTTGTGGATCTGTGGACTTGTTTATTCTGCGATTGGTAGCCATTAAAGCTACTTTAGGGTTTTGGTAAAGAACTCGCATAAATTCTCTGTATTTGTTTTCTAAAGTCTTTTCTGGTGTTTTGTCTACACTATAAGTCAATAGATCAACAAATATATACTTATATCCCGCCACTTTCAATACCTCAATTAGTGTATTTTTATCGTTGTAATGTACCCTGAGCCTTTCAAAATTTTGCAGTTGGTTGTCCATAAATACCCTACTATCGTTCTTTTCAACAAAAAATGGAAGTACCGTTCCCACCCTGTAAATCAAATCTTTATCGTTTTGATTTATCTTTTCTAATGCTTCATTTATCCCTCCCTGAAAAAAACCATCTAACACTTGCTTTTTATTTTGTCTACCTGATTGGTATTTTAGCTCTCCGATGTCAAATAATTGGCTAGCCATCACTTCGTTGTGCTTGGTCATGTAATTTGATAAGCGATAATTTAAGCTCAATACAACGAAACCAAATACGGCCAAAAGGCCAATACCCCTTATTACTTTTTGTGTTACTTCTTCCTCTTTTTTTGGTTCTATACTAGATAAAATGAGTAAAATACTAAGTGCAATCATTGGATATCCATACCAGATGATTCCAGCTGTAAGCAACATCCACATAAAGGTGAAAAAGGTAATGAAGAGTACAAAGATTCTTCTTGTACTATTATGCTCTAAAGTTCTTTGTCTAATCAAAAATAACAAAAGGATAAAAAACAGAAAAAGGAATGGATAGGTGAACCCATCTTCGTTTCCAGATTGTTTTTTGAAAAATTGAGCTATTCCGCCATAAGAACTATTCACCCAAGAATAAACTGGCTTTATAAAATTAGTGGGAAAAGTATTCAAAGCTGCTTCTGCCTTTTCGGCATTAAAGGCAGTAGTGTTTAAGAACTGATTCTCAGTGAAAATTTTCCCACTGCCGATAGAAATATAAAGCATGGCAAGTAATAAAACCATGCTTACAATACCAAACAATGGTTTTTTTCTAAACCCAAACAAAAATATTACTGGGATTAGTGCCAAAAAAAGGTATCCGATATCGACAAAAGGGCCATGTACATTTGTATTTGTAGTCGCATCGTAGGGCAATGTCAAGTATCTTGGCATTACAGGCTCGTAACCCATATAGCGTTGTATCTCTTCCCGTACAGCATCTGCTCCTTCTATTTCCTTGGCTTTTTCTGCTTCCTGTGCAAACAGCACAATGCAGTTGAATAATAAAATCAATATTAAGCTTAGCCGCTTTATACAAAAAGATAAAAAACTGAATTTACTTTTCATTACCTCTTTTTTGCTGATTGAGATAATGATTGTATTTTTTCTTCATATAATTTAAGCCTGCCGGTGGTTCATTGGTTTTTCCATTGAGTAGATATCTAAATGAAATGGTCATGTCTGAATCAATGAAGTTTTTCGTTATCCAAGGGCTCGCCATAAACACGAAAAATAGACTATAGACTAGACTAAAAAATATAGATCTTATAAATCCTTTTTTTGACTTCATTAGTAAGTAACCAAAGGATATTAGTCCTATCAATAATAGAACCCATTGTAGAGAGTTTGCAGTCAAGTGATATGATCTCATTCCTGACATATCATCAAGCTTAACCAATAAAATAGCAAAACAACATAGCATAGAAGATCCCAAAAAGCCGATATATCCAAACTCTATAAACCATAGAATACAAATAACACTGAAATAAGTAAATAGCGTAGTTAGTTTTATACCAAAAGCGAAGCCAGTGAGCAATCCCATTAAAACGAGATAAGGATTTGCAAGTGTCCTGATATTAAATGTAGTGTAAGCCAGCTCGTTTTCTTCCAATCTTTGCTTCCGGTCCTTTATCCAAGAGAATAACAATAACACGATGCTCAGCACAATAAACAATAAACCTAAATCCACTTTTTGCTCTTGAAAACTCTGAAAGGCTACAGAAGGAATTAGATAAAATGAAAGTAGTGAAAGATAGATGTAATTTATATCCATCTTAAGAACATCCTTACCGATAGCATAAAGCCCTAGCAAACATAGTACCCCGCCCACATAAGATAGTGCCAAAACCGACTCCATACTATTAAATAAGACCATCCCAAAAGACATCAGTAATGACCAATTGTAGGGTTGATATCCTCTTACTAATCCATGATGATCATTGATCACCGTAGGTAATTTAACATACAAGGACAAAGAATCCCATCCTTTTGGAAATGGGCTGATGTTTTGTAGCAAGTTGTATTGAATCAGGAATAAGAGCAATAGCAGAGAAGCGACTCCTAAAAAGTTTAATTTCTTTGAAGGCTTAATCTTGTCAATGCATACGCCCTTTAAAAAATGTAAAACTGATTTATAGTTAATGGCAATGCAAGCCAGTAAGATAGGCCCCAGCGTAAACCAATACAAGATCTTTAAAGCGCCAATCAAAAACGCAAGCATAACGATTATCATTATACCTGTGGCAATTGATACAACAGTGTTACTTGCTGATTTAAGATTTATGTTTAGTTTATTTATGGCTAAGTTTCCAATGGAGTAAGCCGATATGATCACAAAGAAAACTTGGATTGCCGTTTTTAAATAATTTCCAAGATTGAAAAATACTTCGCCCATCTTTGCAGACGTTTCAGTGCCTCTGTTTAGAGCAATAGCAAATGTTATACACACCAAGACTATTCCTGGCAATATTAAAATTCCACCCCTAAATAAATTGGATAACTTATCCTTTAAGAATTGGTATAGTAGGCCTCCAATTGCCGCTTGAGCAAGGATGATGGTGTATAGATCCCAAAACTGAAAATTTTGAAAATTTATAGCATACTCAGGATGCTTTTGCAAGTAATCTAAAAAGATAAAGCTTACCCAGAAAATAGAAAATGCAATGACTAAGTACTGATAGATTTTTTTCAAATTAGCGATATATATTTTTGTTTTAGTGCGGCACTCAATTGTTTAGTCGGGAATAATCTGGATTTAGCTAAATAGGCAAACTTTTGTTCTAAATGACATGTTTTCAGACCCTTATATTTTTTAAAATATAGATTTTAAATAATACCCGAACTATTATTTTTGTACAAGCCTCAATATATGAGAATAATCTCTCATACAAAAGTTGTACTGCTATTAACTAAAGACTGTGATGATTTGCTTTGTAGAATAAAGAAAGGGGATAGATTTTATTAAAAAATCTATCCCGATCTCAGAATCAAATGATTCGTGAATCGGAAAAGGGATATACTAGGGTTGCTCAAGGGATTAAACTCATTGCAACACTACAGTACAAAGCTACTAAATGAATTATCTTTTTATGAAATAATTAGTCGATTAATTATCCACAATTAGCTTCAAAAGTTCATTTTGAAGGCTTTCAAGTGCTTGAAATAGAGGGATTTCGCCATTTTCAAGTTGTTTCTTATGCTTTTCAATGGTTGATTTTATCACCGCTTGTTTCAGAACTTCAGATAGGATCATTTGATGCAAATAAGTGTCATACCACTGGGCTGATTGTGCCTTTCTTCTGCTTAGCAGTTGACCATTATTGACTTGTATATTAAAGTAAGTTTTAATGTGATCCCATACATTATCTATTCCAGTATTCTCAGCGGCCGAGCACAATAGCACCTTGACTACCCAATCGGAATGTCTTTGGCTTAGCATGTGAATAGCATTAGCAAAGTATTGTCTAGTTTGCTTGGCAATTTCTTTTTTGTCGGAGTCATTTTTATTGACCACTAGCAGATCAGCCAGCTCGACTACTCCTTTTTTGATTCCTTGCAGTTCGTCTCCAGCGCCAGGTTGCAGCAATAGCAACATCATATCCGACATGGCATGTACCAAGACCTCGGATTGGCCGACACCGACTGTTTCAATAAGAATTACATCATAGCCGGCTTTTTCACACAGGACAATACTGCTTTGCGTGGTGCGCGCCACACCGCCCAAGGTCTCGCCAGCAGCTGAGGGGCGTATATATGCATTATCTGCATTACTCAGCCTTTCCATTCTAGTCTTATCTCCAAGTATGCTCCCTTTAGATACTTGGCTGCTTGGGTCTATAGCCAATACTGCAACATGCAAACCTGCGTCTATTAAATTAAGCCCTAGTTGTTCAATAAAACTACTTTTGCCAACGCCAGGAGAGCCTGTAATGCCGATGATCTTAGCTGGTTCTTTTTTAGTTGGCAGATTGGCTAGTATTTTTTGCCCCAAGTTTGATTGAGATTCGATTTGACTTTCTAACAAAGTGATGGTTTGACTCAGCGCAACTTTACTGCCCGATAGTATAGCATCTACTTGTCTATTCACATCTATTTTAGGCCTTGTCTTTTTGAGGAAAGACTCCGCAGAATCACTGTTTGTGAATTTATTTTTTCCTTCACTCATAAGCTCAATCTGATTTTAATTTTACGCCCAAATAAATTGTGAAAATCCTTAACAAGTAAGGCTTTTTACTAATCATCAAAGTTAAATAATCTTAATAAAAAACACATTTAACGAATCCTTATGAGACCTAATTGGATTGCATCGATATATTTATGAAAGGACGGCTGAACAGCATGATTATTTCTTTAACTAGTGTAATTGTACTCTCTTAAATTCAGCCGTCTCTTTTCTAAATCATTTTAGAATCTACTCATTTTCAATCAAATTGGGCGCAAAAAAGTATATTATATAAAAAAGTAATATATTTGTGAAGCTTTTTAAAGCTAGCACTCCAATTTACTAACTACTGATACTCAGGCGATTCAAGCCCTGTAGTGTATTGTCATATTTATATGCTGTCTTTTTTTAATGAAATTTTAAGTTTTTCATCACAGCAAGTAGAGATTGCAATCGTTATAACTACCGTAAACTGTAAAATACTTTATTAATTAATCAAAAGCGTAAAGCGAAAAAAACTTAGTTATGTTAAGAATAAAATTATTCATTTTTAGTCTTCTTTGTGCGGGCTTATTTTTTACTTCTTGTGAAGAAGATCCTACAGGACCTGGTACAGGAGGTGGATCAGTAAATGCACCATTTGCAGATTTATTGGATGAATTTGGTAGCACATTCACAGGTGGTACATTCACACCAGGAGCTACATTTAGAGTGACTGTAGATGCAACTTCTAATGTTGCACAACTTAGTGCTATAGCTGTGGCGAGAGATGGATTCAATCTTGGAGTGGACGAATTCGACAATATCGATTTAGCAGATGCTGATGAGCAAAATCCACAGTTATTGTTTGGTACAGACAAAGATTTTGTCAATTATACTTTTGAGCTAACGGCTCCAGATACAGAGGGTTCTTACTTATTTGAGTTCACAGTGACAGATGATGACCAGCTTCAAACGGTATCTTCATTCACTATTGATGTAGAAGGAGTACCAACTCCAGCAACTATTGTATTAGATGAGACGCCTTCTACTATCGAATCTCCAGCTGGGAGTCTTATCAAGGTTAATGTTTTAGCTACAGCAGGATCCCTAGATATGGAGTCTATTTCTGTATGGGAAGATGGTTCTTTGATTACTGACGTATCAAGACTTAGATTTAACGATGGTACTTGGGCAGAAAATCCATTACCTCTAGCTGATGCAGATAGGCAATCGGTTGCTGCGGGAGTAACCGTTGTGACTATGCCAGGCGACCATACTTATGTGGTTAGGATCACAGATACTGCGGGTACTACTTCAGATGTATCATTCGAGATTATTGAGATTATGACGGGAACAGCTTTAGAGAATGTTTTCTCTTTTGTCTTGGTGTCAAATGCATCAGGTCAAGGTCTTGGCGGTCTTGATATCGAAGATGGTGTAGCCGTATCTTCTTCTTCTTCAGATGCAGAGATCAGAGATTTAGGTATCGACCTAGGTCAGCCTGCTTCTAGCAACTGGATTCAGCAAGTAGAAGCGGTCAATGGATCAGAACTGCGTGTTGTTGATCTAGCACAACTTCCAGAAGATTTCAGTTTTGCGAGCGTTACATTCAAAGAGCAAATAGCGACTGCATATAATACTGCGCTACCAGTTACAACTTCACCTGTATTGCAGGCTGGAGACTTGTTGGCAGTAGGTAACCCTGACAATCTATACTTGATAGAAGTAGAATCAGTAAATGTAACTACTGGAGACAATGATGATAATTATGAATTTAATATCAAGTTCTAATTATTGAATTGATATAAGATAAAAGCTAAAGGGCTTGATCATTTTTTGGTCAAGCCCTTTTTTCATTTGGGGCTATCCCGTCGGCAAAAGCCTCGGGTCGCGTCATCCGCTGTATCCCGTTTTTTTTATTCCTTATCAGTCATAAAAAAACGTGATGCCGCTACTACCGCTTATCCTGTAGGGCTTCCGGCTGAACCGCCTCGCCCGTTGTAAGATTATATAAGAAATGGTTCGGTAATTTCCGTAAAATTATAAATCAAACAAATGTAAATGTCTGATTATCTGTGTCTTATAATGCTATCTAACGGTGTCTTAACATAGTGGTTATCAGTGATTTAGAATTTTTTACCGAACCATTGTATAAGAGCACCCTGTTAATTATTTGATATAGGAAATAGTTTTTTTTGGACAAGTCTGTTACGAAATTGGATAATTTATTCTTGGAGGCCATTTGTCACGATTTTTAAAAAAAGAAAAATCGCGCCAAATGGAATGTTTCGCATGGTTTACCCGGGGCTGCAGCCCCGGGCTAATATATTTCGCCACGTTGTGGCTTTAAAGTATTTCAATTCTATTTTTTCGTAACGGCCTCGGACAAGGGATAGTAGCAGTGGGCGACGATAGGAGTCCAGTCCGTGCGCGGATTTGTGGGCCTTGCTGGGACCATGCTGCGCAAAGCCCGGTCCCGATGGTTGGGCTGCGTGTGATTGCATCGGGATGGCCCCGCATCACTTAAAATAAAAAATTACCGAATAAACAAATCACCAAAAAAACAAACTCTAAGACATACTTTGAAACTCAGACCAAATTGCCTCTGCCAATTCTTTGGTAAGGTGATCGAAATAATACGCCCCTTCTGTAGGATTCATCACCCTATCCATGTAGCTTTCCAGCTTTAGTAGATGTTGAATATTGCGATTGATTCTGCGTTCAAATTTTTGATCTTCAACAGTCCGTTTAGGATGTATGATTAAGTAGGCGACTCCGCAGCTGACGGCACTGACGGCTTGGATGGTTGCGTTGATCTTCTGTGTATTTTCATCCAGCTCATCCTCATCCTGGATGTGCGCGATACAATCAATAGGTGTATTGGGGTCGAGTCCATTCGCATCAAGAATATTTTGCCAAACTATTTTTGCAGCTTGAATACCAGCGATATTGTGATAAAAGCTTTTGCTCAAAGTGATATTAAAAATGAAGCGCTTTGCATTTTTTGATGCTTGTAACATTTGCTCAGCATGCAACATTTGTTTAGCCAGATTCTTAGCAGGCATATCTGTCTGGATAATAAGATTTGCAGAGAATTGCTGGCAGACTTGGAGATGACTCGGTAGCCCACTATCATCACTTGTCAGTATAGAAAGCTTGCTTTTATCCCATTCTTTTTCTTGCAGGTAGTCCTGCAAGGTGTCAAGTGAATGGGCCTCTTCAGTAAAGCTTATAAAAAGATGTACATAAGTCAAAATGACCTTGTCCAAGAGCAAGTTCCAATCATCTAGCGTCAATCTCTTGTGTAGTTTGAGATGAATGGATTCCAATCCCATGCTTAGGGCTTCTAGAATATCTTGGTTGCTTTGAGCAGGAGAGTGAATATCAAAAATCTCTGTTATCGTCCAAGGGCTTTGGCTGCTGGGTACATTTAGATTAACTGCAGAAGGGCTCTCAAAGTATACCGGCGGAAATGACATGGCATCAGTCCAAGACCAAGATAATTCACTGATAGATTTACCCTTGAGGTCTTTTTCAGCTTTTTGGATCCACTCATTGACAGAGTAGGAGGTGAAATTTTCACTAAAAGTCTTCATGCGACACTATTTCATCATTTTGCAATAAGCTTGTAATATAAGGTACTAAAGAACTTTTTTAGCGCATATTGGTTATATTTGTACTTTATTTGTTGGTGTATTTAGTCTAAATAAAGATTTAGCTTAAAGCACTAAAAACACCAAAAAAATAAGCTTTTTAAACGTTTTTGACCAAGAAAATCAAAATTTAAAGATAATTATGGCTGAGCCAAGAATGATTTATTTTGACAACAATGCTACTACACCTACAGATCCTAGGGTAGTGGACGCTATGTTGCCATATTTTTATGAGATGCCTGGGAATGCGGCGAGTCGTAATCACCCATTTGGATGGCAGGCTGAAGGTGCTGTGGATACAGCCAGAGAGCAGATCGCTGATTTATTGAAAGTAGACGCTAAAGAGATCATCTTTACTTCTGGTGCTACTGAAGCAGATAACTTGGCGCTGAAAGGTGTATTTGAAATGTATGCTCGTAAGGGTAATCATATTATAACCGTTTCTACTGAGCATAAGGCAGTGCTTGACTCTTGCAAGAAGATCGAGAAGATGGGTGGTCAAGTGACTTACCTTACTGTGAAGAATGATGGCCTTATTGATTTGGCAGAATTAGAAGCTGCGATCACAGACAAGACAATCTTGATTTCTGTGATGTGGGCTAATAATGAAACGGGTGTGATCCAACCAATGAAGGAAATAGGAGAGATCTGTGAGAAGCATGGTGTCCTATTTATGAGCGATGCGACTCAAGCAGTCGGAAAGATACCAACTTATCCAAAAGAGATAGGCGTGCATTTGATGGCTTTCACTGGTCACAAAATGTATGGACCAAAAGGAGTTGGTTGTTTATACGTAAATAGAAAAGCACCTAGAGTAAAAGTTACTGCTCAGATGGATGGTGGCGGACACGAGCGCGGTATGCGTTCTGGTACTTTGAATGTTCCTGCCATCGTAGGTATGGGTAAAGCTGCTGCAATTGCAAAAGAAGAAATGGCTGAAGAAGCTAAGCGCTTGTCTGCATTAAGAGATAAGCTAGAAAAAGGCTTGTGCGAAATAGAAGAGACGTACATCAACGGTAATGTTGAAAACAGAATGCCGCATGTAGCTAACATTTCATTTAAGCACGTAGAGGGTGAAGGATTGATGATGACCTTCAACCAAAACCTAGCAGTATCTTCTGGATCTGCTTGTACTTCTGCTTCACTAGAGCCTTCCTATGTATTGGTGGCTTTGGGTCTAGGAGATGATCTAGCACACTCCAGTATTCGTTTTTCACTCGGTAGATTTTCTACTGAAGAAGAAGTAGACTTGACGATAGATGCTTTGACCCAAGGCGTGAAGCACATGCGTGATTTGAGCCCGATCTGGGAGATGTACAAAGAGGGAATTGACTTGGAGTCTATCGAATGGGCTGAGCATTAAATGAACTAAATAGGCACTATTTAGTGTTATTATATTAATAAGATAGTCCGGCAATACGGATTAAAATTGTTTTAACGTTTGATTGCCGAACTTCATAAAATAGAAAAATAAAATTATGGCATATTCTGAAAAATTGTTGGATCACTTTAAGCATCCAAAAAATGTAGGTACGCTTGATAAAGCTTCTAAGAATGTTGGTACTGGTCTCGTTGGTGCTCCTGAGTGCGGTGACGTGATGCGTCTACAGATAGAAGTAGATGAAGAAACGAATACAATCAAGGACGCAAAGTTTAAGACTTTCGGTTGTGGATCTGCAATAGCTTCTTCTTCTTTGGCTACCGAGTGGCTAAAAGGAAAGTCTATTGATGAAGC
>CALIEI010000005.1 GCA_938022165.1 uncultured Saprospiraceae bacterium
AATCGAGAATGTGCCATTAAGACAACTATTTAAAAATGCTTCTGCATCTTTCTCTTGGTCGAATCTACTCGGCAACTCTGCCTTCAACTCTACCTTGTTACCTTTTTCGTTTTCTACTAAGAATATGGCATTTACTCTATAGAATGGAGCAGCTTGAAACTTTTGAATTTCACGCTCACGATCTACTACTAATCTAACTGCAACTGATTGTACACGACCAGCAGAGAGTTTATTTTTAACCTTTTTCCATAGTATCTCTGAGAGCTCAAACCCAACCAATCTGTCTAGAATCCTTCTTGCTTGTTGTGCATCTACTAGATTGAGATCTACCTTTCTAGGTTTGGAAACCGCTTTCTTGATTGCCGGTTCAGTGATTTCGTGAAAAACAATACGCTTGGTTTTCTTTACATCCAAGCCCAATACCTCACATAAGTGCCATGATATAGCTTCTCCTTCACGGTCTTCATCCGTCGCCAACCAAACTTCATCTACCTTTGCCACCCAGTCTTTTAGATCGGCTACAACTTTCTCTTTATCAGGGGATACACGGTAGTTTGGGTTGAATTTATTATCTATATCGACGCCTTTTTTACCTTTCTCCAAATCCCTTACGTGGCCGTAGCTGGATTTTACTTTGAAATCTTTACCTAGGTATTTTTCTATCGTCTTTGCCTTGGCTGGTGACTCTACAATAAGCAAATTTGATGGCATATCGAGTTGATATTTAATAATTTGTTCTGAGTATTATTCAGTTAATAATAACTACTTTAATAATCATATTGTTTCAAATGGATAAAATTGGGGCTGCAAAGCTATTAAAATTAATGACTTACTTTACTAACAATTAGAAAGATTTTATTATCTGGCTGAAATCAGCAGCTTTCAAAGAAGCGCCTCCAACAAGGCCTCCGTCTATATCTTCCTTAGAGAATAGTTGTTCTGCATTGGCTGGTTTTACACTCCCTCCATATAATATAGAGGTATCATTTGCTAAGTCTTGATTGTATTTTTCAGCAAGTTGTTTCCGTATGTGTGCATGCATTTCTTGTGCTTGTTCAGGCGATGCCGTTACACCCGTTCCTATAGCCCAGATAGGTTCGTAGGCCAATACAATTTGCTTCCATGCCGATGCATCCAGATCAAAAAGACTATCTTTTATTTGATCTGCTACATAATCAAAGTGCTGTCCACTTTCTCTGGTAGTCAAGCTTTCACCACAGCAAAAGATCACTCTAAATCCAGCAGCCAAAGCGGTGTTAACTTTCTCAGCTAAGAGCTCAGCAGACTCCTTTTGGTATTCTCTTCTTTCAGAATGGCCTAGTATTACAGTATTGATTCCTATCGAGGACAACATCCCTGTTGACACTTCACCAGTATATGCTCCCTTCTCTTTTTCGTGGCAATTTTGAGCAGCTATGGACACCTTACTAGCACCACTTACCATTTCATTCATCTGCGCTAAGTATGGATATGGTACGCCTAATATTACATCCGTATTGTCCGGCACATCTACTTTAACTAATTCCGAAACTAATGCCTTAGCGTCATCAAAACTTAGATTCATTTTCCAGTTGCCAACAGCGATATTTTTTCTCATTGTGTCTATATTGATTTTTAATTGACAGCTAAAGTCTTTCTTTTTAACGTGATCTAATATTTTTTTTCGTTATTTTTTTTTTACGATTCTATTTAGAGCCATTTACCATTAATTGTTTTAGGGCTATTTGGGGCCATATCGATCCCGAGATTTGCGACGATTATCATCGTGGCAAATCTCAGGACGATACCGTGCCATCCGCTATTATCCAATGGGCCTGCGCACGGGGCATGGCGGGGCGGGCATGGCGCGCGCATGGCGTGTACAGACAAGGCATGCCCAGCCATAAAAAGTCTGGCAAGCTTGTCTCTACTTGGCTTGGGGCGGAATGATTTGGCATTATCCAGCATGCCATGCATTCCCCACCCACCCATTGGATACCGCTTCTACCACTTGTCCATACTCCTTCCAGTCGACTCGCTTTGGCGCCTACGGCACGTCGCGATGTAATAGACTATCTATGTTTTTTTTCATTCTTGTGTGAAGGATAGTAGCGAATGACGCGATAGCGGCATGTCCGTGACCAAGCTTGGTGCGATGGCTGGGACCGGAACGACAGTGCAGTCGCGAAAAGCCTGACAGTGATGCTTGTTTAGGATGGCAGCCTAGCCAAAGCATCAGTGGCACACCCAAATAAAAATACTCAAATAAAAAATTTATCAGTTGACTGCTGCTCTCGGATCTAGATACACATAAACGATATCCACCAGTATATTTATCACCACAAAAGTAATGGCCGTAAAAATTACCGCACCCAGCACAATCGGTATGTCAAAGTTGATCAAAGCCGTAACAGTAACCTCGCCCAGACCTTTAAAATTGAATACGTTCTCGACGAAAAAAGCCCCCGCTAATAATGCAGCAAACCATCCCGATATCGCAGTTGCTACAGGATTCAGTGCATTACGCAATCCATGCTTAATGATCAAGCTAGCTTTCTGCAATCCCTTTGCCTTTGCTGTTCTGATGTAGTCCATATTCAGCACGTCCAACATGGACGACCGTGTCAATAAAGTAATGATCGCCACTGGTCGAATGCCTAGCGCCAGAGCAGGCAAAATTAAATTTTTGAATGCATATCTTCGATCACCAAAATCATCCAACTCAATAATGCTGCCCTGCACATTGAGCCCCGTCCAATCTCCTAGATAGTACCCAAAGATCAAGGCAAGTATAATGGCGGTAACGTAACTGGGCAAGGAGTATCCGATCACAGAACATATCACCGCTATATTATCTGTCATACTGTTTTTGTAGACAGCTGATATAGCACCAAGAAATATACCCAGAAAACTGGCTAACAAGATGGAGGCCAAAGCCAATAATATGGTCTTTGGAATAGCCTCAGCAAGTATTGCTGTTACGCTTCTACCTGTCTGATAACTTTCACGGAGGTATGGCTTTTTGAGAATTAGGCTTTTTGAACCTAGCGGTATGAGTTGAACAAATTGATATCTTCTTTGCTGTGCGTCTTGAATGTCGACAAAATTGATTGGAGAAATATCTCTCAAGTAGTAAGCCATCTGTACAGGAAGCGACTTGTCCAAACCTAGGGCTTCACGCTTAGCTGCAACAGCACCAGTCTCAGCTCTTTGCCCGAAAGTGAGTTGAGCTGGATCTACCGGGGCTAAGAATATTATCGTAGTAATCAGAATCACGATGGCAATCACTACCAATATTCCTGCAAGTAATCTTTTGGCTATGTACTTAATCATTTATACAATATGAACTAGTTTGTTTTGCTGATTGATCATACGTCCGATTTTGGTTGCAGTAAACGAAGAGCCTTCGATAAACTTCTCAAATTCTTGGTGTGCCTCATCGTCAATCGCCATCAATAAACCACCGCTCGTTTGAGGATCGGCTAAGATGTTCTTTTGGTATTCGGTAAGGTCGCCTACTTTGTGGCCATAGCTCGCCCAGTTTCTCTTAGTCCCACCGGGTATAGCTCCTTTTTCTAGATAATAATCTATCGCTTCCTGATGCAAAATAGGTACACTGTCGAAAGCTATCTCCGCTGTAGTATCAGATGCCGCACACATCTCCGTGAGATGACCTAATAAGCCAAATCCCGTCACATCAGTCATAGCGTGTACATAATCAAATTTTGCAATCTCTGCACCGAGTTTATTCAGTTGCAACATGCTATTTGTGGCAATCGTGTCATGCTCTTTGAGACGTAATTTTTTCTTTTGTGCAGTAGACAAGATGCCTACTCCCAAACCCTTCGACAAATAAAGATGGTCTCCTGACTTCGCGCCGCCATTTTTCTTTAAATGTTGTTTGTCAATAATGCCAGTAACAGCTAATCCAAATATGGGCTCTGGACTATCTATACTATGTCCACCAGCCAAAGGAATTCCTGCTTCAGCACATGCCGCTCGACCTCCTTCGATAACTTGATTGGCGTATTCGACGGGTACATCATTTATAGGCCACCCCAATATCGCAATCGCCATCAATGGCTTGGCACCCATAGCATAGATATCGCTAATAGCATTGATGCTGGCTATCTTTCCGAAGTCTGTTGGATCATCGACTATGGGCATAAAAAAGTCCGTAGTGCTGACGACTGCCATACCATTTCCAATATCCATCACCGCTGCGTCATCTCTTTCATCATTTCCTACTAAGAGATTTGGGAAAGGCATTTTTTGGAGTTCCGTTTTTAATATTTCGTCTAAAACCTTTGGACTGATCTTACATCCACATCCTGCTCCATGACTAAATTCCGTAAGTTTTATTTTATCTAACACCATCTACGATCTGTATTTTATTTTTAAAAGTTATCAGCTCCTTAGCAATTTTATCAAAACTGTCGTGCTCAAATTTAAGCCTATAAATTTGATCTGTCTCATTTTTTTCTAGCTGATTAGTATAAGATTTGTCATAATATAAAAGCGCTAATTCAGCAGCCTTGGACAAATCATTTTGCTCTAGAGCTTCCAATGCTAATTTTAGGTTAAGTCCTCCAAGTCTTCTTTCTATCTTTTTGAATCCTAGCTTCAAATCAGTAATATCATTTGACCCATAGATTTGGGTAAGATGTTTTACTCTATACGCAGAAGGAATTTCGATATTTATAAGTGGGCTTGCTTTAAGGCTATTCCAAAAGCCTTGATGAATAGGTATTCTCCCAATCATCCTACTTTCATTTTCGATCCAAATCACCTTATCTCTATCTAGGTCAGCTAGACTATGTGCGAGCAAATTTTCAAAATGCTCTACGCTGGGTTGATCTTTTTCTCCAATCCACCCAAAAGCAGAACCTTTATGGTTCGCTAAAGATTCTAAGTCTATAATTTGTTCGCCACTTTCTTTGAGTTTGTGAAGGAGCAATGTTTTTCCTGAGCCCGTTTTTCCGCCAAGTACTAAAAAGGTAAAAGAATTGGAACTCAATATCTCATTTACCTTTTTTCTATAGGCTTTGTATCCGCCGGGAATAGTGTTCGTTTTTAGGCCTGCCATATTCATTAACCAAGACATGGAGCCACTTCGTTTGCCCCCTCTCCAACAATAAACTGCACCTTCTTTTTCACCAATTATTTTTCTAGCTTCTTTTACATAGTTGGCCATTTTGGGCCCGACGATTTCTAATCCTTTATCGAAAGCTGTCAATGGATCGACTTGTTTATATAGTGTGCCTACTTCTGCCCTTTCTTCGTTATTTAGTAATGGAATATTTGTTGCACCGACAATATGTCCTTTGGCGAATTCTGCCGGGCTCCGCACATCAATTAGAGGATCACTATTTTCAATGGAGAAAATAGAATTTAATATGTCCATTTTTTTATGCTCTATTTCTCTCACATCATAGTTCTTTTCACTGCTTTTTTCCAGCCAGAATAAAGTTGCTTACTTTCTTTGATGGCTATAGAGGGTTCAAAGTTTGTATTCCCTTTTTGATTGGATGTCAGCTTGGACAATTTGTAGAAGCCAGTGTGCAAACCTGCTAAGTATGCAGCTCCTAATGCCGTTGTCTCGATTACCTTTGGCCTTTCTACGCCAACGCCTAATATATCTGCTTGGAACTGCATCAAAAAATCATTTGCTGTTGCACCTCCATCAACCCTCAACTTTGATAGCTTAATTTTGCTATCTTTTTCCATTGCAGACAGTACATCTTTAGATTGATAAGCTAAAGACTCCAAGGTAGCTCTTATTATATGATTTTTGTTAACTCCTCTGGTTAATCCAAATATGGCTCCTTTTGCTTCCATATCCCAATAAGGGGCGCCCAAACCCGTAAATGCTGGTACTACATAAACACCGGCTGTATCATCTACATTAGTCGCAAAATACTCGGAGTCAGCTGCATTGTCCAATATCTTTAAGCCGTCTCTTAACCATTGAATAGCTGCACCTGCTATAAAAACAGATCCTTCTAAAGCATAGCTTATTTTTCCATTCAATCCCCATGCGATGGTAGTCAGCAAACCATTCTTCGATTTGACCGCCTTATTTCCTGTGTTCATAAGCAAAAAGCAGCCTGTACCGTAGGTATTTTTTGCCATACCTTTTTTGAAACAAGTTTGTCCAAAAAGGGCCGCTTGTTGATCACCCGCTATACCAGCAATAGGGATTGACGTTCCAAAAATACGCTCATCTGTTTTTCCGAAAAGACCACTACTATTTTTAACTGTCGGAAGCATGAGCTCTGGTATCTTCAGATAGTCAAGCATTTTCTTATCCCAACATAATTTATTGATATTGTATAGCATTGTTCTACTAGCATTAGAATAGTCTGTAGCGTGAATTTTACCTCCACTGAGATGCCATAGCAACCACGTATCCACTGTACCACAAAGCACTTTTCCTTTTTTAGCTTTTGCTCTCAAGCCGGGTGTATTATCTAAGATCCATTTTATTTTAGTCCCTGAGAAGTAGGCATCAATTACTAGTCCGGTATTATTTCTAACATAAGCGGTCAAACCATCCTTTTTCATTTTATTACAAATGCTAGCTGTACGCCTATCTTGCCATACTATTGCTCTATGAACGGGCTCTCCCGAATCCCTATCCCAAACGATAATTGTTTCTCTTTGATTTGTAATCCCTATTGAATCTATTTCCGCTGCCTTGACATTATTATTTGATAATACCTCCTTTGCCACTTTTAGCTGTGACTGTAGAATTTCATTGGCATCGTGCTCTACCCAACCTGGATTCGGGAAAAACTGCGTAAACTCACTTTGAGCTTGCCCTTTTATAGCCCCTTTTTTGTCAAAAAGGATGGCTCTTGAACTCGTTGTGCCTTGATCCAAGGCCAATACATACTTTTTCATATTGAAAGATAAGTTGAAATCATAAAATAGAGTCGGTGAAAATAATAAAGCTACCTCCAATAGACAAATATTATCTATTATTGCTAGAAACTTACTTTAGGCTTAATTGTTAGCTTCATTATGGAAGCATTAACCACACATAAAATAGAAACCATGTTTCAAAAGTCTTTTATACCTTTTGATCAATTAAACCAGATATCTACTCGCGATAAGGCCTATGCCAATGCAGATCCTAGACTTAGACCTTTCTATAAATACGATGTGGATTTCAATGCACTGCAACAGGTTATTGAAGACAAAGGTAAAGACAATACTGATAGAGCACTATTAACTAGTGTATTGCTAAAACAGTATAAAGACTTCGATATCAGTGCTTCTACACACGCTAACATAGAAGCTTTATCTAAGCAAAATACTTATACCATTATCACAGCTCATCAGCCTTCCCTTTTTACTGGTCCTTCTTATTTTATATATAAAATCTGCTCGATACTGAACCTGGCAAAGCAACTAAATGAAGCTGATGGCGCCAATCATTTTGTTCCTGTATTCATAATGGGTGGTGAGGATCATGATTTTGAAGAAATTAGTAGCACCCAAGTATTTGGGAAGCCCATCACTTGGAATACTAATGCTGGAGGATCTGTCGGAAATCTAAGCAATAGTACTCTAACAGATGTTCTTGATGAACTCAAAGCCTTGCTTGGGGATCGAGAAATTGCTGCGTCCATTTATGCTACTATTGAAACGGCATTTACCAAGTTCAAAACATATGGAACAGGCATGCGATTCCTTGTAAATGAATTGTTCAAAGACTATGGTTTGGTTGTAGTCGATATGAGTGATGCCGAACTTAAAAGAGCATTTATTCCGATAATTGAAAAGGAAATATTTGAAAGAAAATCAGTTGACTATATTCAATCAACTGTGGAAAAACTAGAACAAGCTGGATTTAGCAATCAAGCGCATCCTCGGGACATTAATTTTTTCTATTTAGGTGAAGGATACAGAGAAAGGATTGTTTTTGAAAATGGCAAGTACGCTGTTCTGAATAAAGACATCTCTTTTAGTGAAGAAGAGATAAAGAAAGAAATCAATGAACACCCAGAGCGATTTTCACCAAATGTAAACATGCGACCCATTTATCAAGAATTTATATTTCCTAATCTAGCTTATGTAGGCGGTGGTGGAGAGCTTGCATATTGGATGGAAAGAAAAAGTCAGTTTGCATATTTTGGATTGAACTACCCTATGCTGATAAGACGAAATTCAGTACTAATAGTCGACAAGACAACAAACAAAAAGCTAAGTAAATTATCACTTAGCTTGCATGATTTACTTAGTGAAGAACATGAGGTTGTAAATACTTTTTTGAACATCCATTCTCAAAACGAGCTGTCTCTTGAGGATCACAAGAAAGTTATTGAGGAAACGTTCAATAAGATTATAGAAAAAACCAAACAGATCGACGCCTCATTAATTGGCAAAGTAGAAGGAGAAAAAACTAAACAAATAAAGGCATTAGAGAGTCTTGAAGGTAGACTAAAGAAGGCGGAAAAGAATAAGTTCAATACCGGCATTAGTCAAGTAAAAGCTACGAGAGAAAAGTTGTTTCCAAAAAACGGCCTCCAAGAAAGAAAAGAAAACTTCTTAACTTTCTACACGAGATATGGCAAATCCTATTTTGACTATCTAGTAGAAAATCTTGATCCTTTTGCTAAGGGGCTAATAGTAATAGAAGAGTCCACTTCGAAAAGTCACGAAACCATAAAATGACTCTTTTGGCGATATTTTTCATTTTCTCAATCCACTGATGCTCAGGCATCACTGAATTTCGAGAATAAAAAATCTCACTCAAAATAGCCCATTTTTTGCAATCCGTTACTTTCCGGAGTGGACTCTTAGAAGAGGTATAGGTAACACTTAAGCTCTTGCTGTGTAGAAGAATGAAATCATATCTGCAATACGAGTCGCTAAATCTTTTCTATCGACGATGAAATCTAAGAAGCCGTGCTCCAACAAAAATTCGGAGCGTTGAAAACCTTCAGGGAGATCTTTTTTGATCGTTTCTTTGATTACACGTGGTCCCGCAAATCCTATTAATGCTCCAGGTTCTGAAAAATTAATATCCCCTAGCATGGCAAAAGAAGCGGTAACTCCACCCGTGGTAGGATCTGTCAAAAAAGAAAAATAGGGTAATTTATTTTTGGCCAATAAAGTCAATTTTGCACTGGTCTTCGCCATCTGCATTAGAGAGAAAGCGCTTTCCATCATTCTGGCCCCACCCGACTTGCTTATTATCATGAGTGGCGCTCCTACATCTATACAATGATCAATAGCTAAAGAAATCTTTTCTCCCATTACCGATCCCATAGACCCTCCAATGAATGAAAAATCCATAGCAGCGATCACCAAAGGCATCTTATTGACTTTTCCAGTCGCTACAGTTATCGAATCATTTAGGTCCGTCTTTTTGTGCGCTGCCTCTAGCCTATCATTGTATGCTTTGAGATCTGTCCACTCCAAAAAATCTTTTGATTTTAAATCGGTAAAAAGCTCCGTACATTTTCCTCCATCAAAGATGAGATCAAAGTAGTCGTGAGAACCAATTCTAGCGTGATAATTACAAAAGGGGCATTTGTAAAAATTCTCTTTTAACTCCTTTATGGTAGCTGTTTCATTGCATGATTTACACTTAAACCATAAACCATCAGGCGCTTCTTTCTTATTCCGTGTAGCTGTTTGGATTCCTTCCTTGAGGCGTTTAAACCAACCCATAAATTATATCTTGATTCATTTGAGCGACCAAAATAGGTCTCACAGGGCAAAAATGCTAATTTAATAGTACTTAGCTAGTATAATTACTGTTTTTGACCGTTTTTACAAAGGTTTTTACTGCATTTAGTGGTGTATCCGGGTAAACTCCATGCCCTAGATTAGCAATATGGGACTGTCCAAACTGCTGAATCATTTTCTTAGTTTTGGCTTCAATTTCCTCTTCTGGAGCATATAGCATACAGGGATCAAGATTTCCTTGTAAAATCTTGCCTTGTGCCCTTTCTTTCGCCCATAAAGGATCAATATTCCAATCTACTCCTAATGCATTACACGGTAATTTCGCTAAACCATCGAATGAAAACCAAGCTCCTTTAGCGAATACAATGGTGGGTACTGTGTTAATTGCCTCACATATCTGATGGATGTATGGTAAAGCAAATGTATTGTAAAGATCAGGAGTTAAAATACCAGCCCAAGAATCAAATATCTGAATAGCATTTACTCCATTTTCAATTTTTAGCTTTAGGTATTCAATTATCGTATCCGTGATTGAAGATAGTAATTGGTGTGCTAACTTTTCTTCTTGGTATAAAAACTTCTTTGCCTTGCTAAATGTCTTAGATCCGCTTCCTTCGACCATATAAGCTAATAAAGTCCATGGCGCTCCACTAAATCCAATTAACGGAACCCTGTCATCCAAAAGTACCTTAGTCCTTCTAATGGCATCGAAGACATATTCTAATTCTTCTGCAGCAGCTTTTCCTGACCTTGCTTGTTGTACGTCAGATGCGCTTTGTATCGTCTTACTAAACAAAGGGCCACGTTTTTCGACCATATCATAGTCAAAACCCATGCATTCCGGAATCACCAAAATATCTGAAAAGATAATAGCTGCGTCGACACCAAGCTCATCTACAGGCTGCACTGTCACTTCTGCAGCCAGGTCTGTTCTCGCTAAGAGTTCCTTAAAACCTGACAGACTTCCACGAATCGCTCTGTATTGAGGAAGTATTCTTCCCGCTTGTCTCATCAACCAAACAGGAGCTCGTTCAACTTGCTGCCCATTTAAAGTCCTAAGAAAAAGATCATTTTTTAATTTCGCCATGCGGCAAAAGTAAGCATCCTAGTCCTCAAAAAGGTTTCAGAAATGTCAAGAATTAAAAAAAGACATTAGCTAGTCGATGGCTTACTTTCTCCAAGATCTACTGAAAAATCCTTGCTAGGTGTAAATACCGAAGATTGATTTGCTCTAATAGCATCGTTCTCTTTGTTTGAATGAGGGCATTGGTCAGTTCTGATAACATTGACCTTTCCATCTTCACCAAATAATTCTTTAGACTTTTCATTATAGGCCAAGGCCGCTTGCTCAGCGGTTTCAAACATTCCTATATGAATGGATTTTCTATTGACAGAAATAACAGCACGATAACGACTATTCTCTTTGTACACTCCGGTATAACCAGTTTTGGAGCTCGTTTTACGCTTTCTGCTGGCAACGGCGCGCGATCGCCAGCAAATGTTTTCCAATCGGCAATCTAATTTGTTTCCATTCTCTGCACCAACTAAATCCTTATCTTGTTCTTTTTTATTAAGTAAAAAGGTTTCAGCGATGAGCTTGTGTAAATAAATAGTTTGTGTGGAATATCCGCCTTCAGCTTTTTTAGTTGTTTTTTGAAAAACCGCACAACCGCTAGAATGGCGGCGCAGATTGTCCAAAAATTTAACATCTTTTAGGTAAGGATCTGTGGATAAAAATTGAAATACCTCCTCGTCTAGGAGAACCTCTTCCGAGGAGTTTTTGAGTTTTAGTTTGTACAGCAAAATATAAATGTTTTAGTGGGTTTTGAATTCTAGGGCATACAATTGGTCTTCATAGGTCAATAATCGGCAAACAATAAAATTAAACTTATGTTTACTGTCATGTAAGATACAAAATCTCATACTACTTTACTATAGAAAAGTCATTTAGGTTACTTCAGTAACAGAGCAAAAATGGAATTAAACAAGGATGATTTAATGCAAAGATGTTTTGACTTAGCGCGACTAGGTCTTGGAAAAGCTTCCCCTAATCCCCTTGTCGGAGCAGTAATCTCAATGCCTAACATAATAATTGGAGAAGGGTATCATATGGCTTATGGAAAGGCACATGCAGAGGTGAATGCGGTCGATTCTGTGACAAAAAAAAATTTAAAAAAAATTAAAAAAAGTTTGCTTTCAGTGTCTCTTGAGCCCTGCAATTTCCATGGAAAGACTCCTGCTTGTACAAATCTCATTATTCAAAACGGAATTCCACATGTCAATATCTCTACTCTAGACAAAACCAATAAGGTCAATTCTAAGGGTATACAAAAGCTTAAAGAAAACAGATTACAGGTAGATTTTGGGATTATGGAACCCAAAGGAAAGTTTCTAGCAAGAGTTAGAAATACCTTTGTCACGAAGAAGAGACCTTACATTATTCTCAAATTTGCACAGAGTAAAGATGGCTTTATGGGGCAAGCAGATAAACAGATTTGGTTGACCAATAAGTACAGTAAACGTTTAGTCCATAAGTGGAGGTCCGAAATAGCTGCTATTATGGTTGGGACGAATACCGCCTTAGTTGACAAGCCTGCTCTTACCAACCGACTATATTCTGGAAGTAGTCCCCTAAGGGTGATACTTGATAAGGATAATAGCATTGCTACTGATTCGAAGCTAAAAGACAAAAGTGTTTCAACTTGGATTTACACTTCAGATTCTTCACCTGGAACCAATTCTGAAAACCTTGTTTACAAGGATATCCTCACTAATATTGGATTGCTAGATCAAATTTGCAGCGATTTGTTTGCTGATGGAAAGGATACATTAATGGTAGAGGGAGGACCAAAACTGATCAATTCCTTTATAGCGGCAGGTCTTTGGGACGAAGCGCGTATTCTAAATAGCCCAACTATGCTCAAAAATGGGTTGAAATCACCCCAAATTGATGGGGTCACAATAGCCAATTTTCCTATGTATACCGACGTGATTGAGCTGAAATTAAGCCACAATAATGTCATTTATAGTTAATGTTATTTTAAAATGCGGCCTTAAGGGCATAGTTTATTTGATTCTAAGGTTCTATTGTTGTTTATTTACGTTGATTCTTTAATGACAATAATGCTAAAGTTTATATTCTCCTTTTTAATTTTCGTTTCGCTAAGTGCAAGCACCTTTGGTCAAGCACCCGTAAAATGGTATACGTTTGAGGAGGCTTTAGATTTAATGAAAGTAGAGAAAAGAAAAATTGTAATCGACGTCTATACAGATTGGTGCGGTTGGTGCAAGCGAATGGATAAGTCTACTTTTCAAAAGCAGCACATTTCCAATTACTTAAATGAAAATTACTATCCGGTAAAGCTTGATGCAGAACAAAAGGAAACTATAAATTTTGCGGGTCAAAAATTCAAATTTGTTGATCAAGGAAAAGGTAAAAGTTATCATGAATTTGCACTTGCCGTTACCAGAGGTCAACTCAGCTACCCTACTGTAGTTTTCATTGATGAAGACCTCAATATTATACAGTCTATTCCCGGTTTTCGGTCTGCAGCAGAGTTTGAAATGATTATGACTTATTTTGGAGAAAATAAGCACAAAGAAGAACCATGGTCGTCTTACCAAAAGTCTTATACACCGATGAGATTGAAGTTTAAGCAAAATCCAGCAGACAAACCAAAGCCAGTACTCCCAGCAAAGTTTAACGGCAATTAATCAATGCCTACTGCAGCCTTAAGTAAATCCTCAATTTTCTTCTGATCAGTAGATTCTACTAATAACATTTTCTTTGTTGATTCTTCACCGTACACCAATAGCATACTGCATTGGCCCGATCTCTTTTTAACTTTTAATGACTTACTATCTTTGATGTGTTCAATTTTTGAATTGATAGTATCTAATTGCTTTTGAGTAAGCTTGCCCTTAGCAGCTTTTCCACCTTCATACTTACCAGTAAACGAAGTTTCTTTTGTCAATGGCTGGTAATCCACTTTGAGCTTATCAATAGTGAATACATTATTATTAAAATCGAAGTATCTGAAAGTGGGTTTTCCCATAATAAGGTTCGTAGTTTACTATTCATTGCAAATATACAAATTATTTGTACTGCGTATTATTAGCCCCAAAATGCTCCTAAAAAGGGACTATGCCTTGTCCCCTTCTTCCTTCTTGTTCCAATACTTCTCAGCCCACTTTTGCTGTTCTTCAGGGCTCAAAAATGTCCAAGCTATCACTCGACTTCTCTTATTTCCTTGGCCCATTTTCAAATTGTTGAGCTCATAAGCATCAAGATCTTCGATGAGATTATAGAAGTACTCTAGGTTCTCATGCTTAGAGACTAGACTAGAAAACCAGAATACCCTTTTGGCAAACTGTGCACTCTCTTCTATCATCCGTCTTATGAACTTCTTCTCTCCGCCTTTATACCAAAGCTCATTGCTTCTACCAGCAAAATTCAATTTTGGAGGTCCAAACAATTTCTCTTTGTTTAGATTGTTGACTTTTTTCAATGAGCCATATCTAGCTTCATGCAGGTTAGCATGAAAAGGCGGATTGCAAATAGCGATATCATAAAACTCCCCTTTGCGAATAATTCCTTCAAACATTACTTTCTTTTCCGGCTGCAATCGGAAGTCAATCAGCCCATGCAGATGCGGATTTTTGCGAATGATATTATTGGCAGAATCGATTGCTTCCTTTTCTATATCCGAACCAATGAATGACCAGCCATATTCATGGTTACCTATGATTGGATAAACACAATTGGCACCTACCCCGATATCTAAGCATTTGATATTAGCTCCAGTTGGTATGCGACCTTCATTCTTTGAAGCCATCAGATCGGCAATGTTATGGATATAGTCTGCTCTCCCTGGTACCGCAGGCGTCAAATACCGTTCTGGAATCTCCCAGTAATCCAGCTTATAGAAATGCATCAACAAAGATTGATTTAAAGCCTTCACAGCGTTTGGATCACTAAAGTCAATAGAATCATAGCCATGATCTGTAGGTCGGATATAAGGCGCTAAAACTGGGTTTGTAGCCGCTAGTTGTTCTAGATCATATCGATCCTTATGCACATTGCGTCTATGTAACTTCCCTTTAGATTTGGTCTTTTTTGCTTTCTTGGACAAGATTCCTTCATTTATTATAAAATGATGCAAAGGTAGTACAAAAAGAAGACTATTGTTATTGGGGGACGTGGGTGGTTTAGTCTATTCGGTACATTGTCTGAACTAGCCTGGGCGACTTTTTTAGAGGCGTGGATTTTTAGGATGTAAAGATTTGCATGATTATTATGGAATACATCTTTTTTTGCTTGCAATTAACTACTAATAATTCTGTTTACGACGCATCCTACTCATCATCTAATCTTACTAATCATAGTTCAGACAAAATGCGAGAGAAGCAAAATCCTCTTGCGAAAGCGTACAGCTGGAGCTCGACAAGCCGAAGGTGCGTTAGAAGCTAAGGATAGAAGTGGTATCGATGAAGCGAAGCGGAATCGATAGGAACGGAAAGCCTGACCCGTCCGCAGGATCGGGGAGCTCCCAAGCCCTCCTACGCCAACCGCTTCATCATATCCTGCAATATATGAAACACAGCCGGACAGTAATGCGCATTGCCAGCATGCAGACCCAGGTTATTGCGAAATTCATCAGAGTCGGTGTGGGGATACTTGCGGCATGCCTTAGGACGAGCGTCATAAACAGAGCACTTATTATCTTCTTGCAAAAAAGGGCAAGGCGTAGTCTTCATCACCCAGTCATCATCTTCATCTTGTACAAGGTATTGGTTTGTAAACTCTCGCTCGGCGATACCTGTCGCTTTTGATAAGCGCTTGACGTCACTGCGGGTAACGATGGGCGGGATGGAGGTGCAACAATTGGCGCAGTCTAGGCAATCCAGTTTTTGAAAAGTCTTATCGTTTAGGTCACCCGCTAATTGATCAAGATTTTTGTTTTTGCGCGCATTTAGGCCTTTTACAAATTTGCGGATAGGTTTCTTCTGTGCGCTCCGTTTATTCTTCCAATTTTTGATCAGTTCTTTTGAATCCATGCCTTTACTTTCTTAATGCTGGATTTAGCTGGTAGGCACGATCAAAATGTTGCTTGGC
>CALIEI010000006.1 GCA_938022165.1 uncultured Saprospiraceae bacterium
TTGAACGGCCACTTTCATACTGTTCAACTATCGATTTTTTAAACTCTTCGCTGAATTTTCGATACTTTTTGACTTTTCTAATACGAGATTTCATTTTTACAATGTTTGTAAAAACGGTCAACCTATATCAGGGACGCACACGCGTTCATAATTCACCATTCACCATTCATAATTTTTTACCCGTTATTCTGTTCGTAGTAAAACTTGGCGAGTGATAGTGGTATACCTATAAGTGCTTCTATTTGTAATCTAGCAGCATTGACTTTTTCTTCTTGAATGATGAGCCCTTCTAAAGATCTGTCATAGTCCTTTTGGGATGCATTGAACTTGTCATAGTCTATCGATCCACTCTTAAATCTAGTCTTCATCAAGTCCAAAATATCTTTGGAGTTTTGTTCTTGTTTAGTCACATTTTTGAGCACCTTGATCGTATGAACATACTCTGCGTATGCCAAGTACACTTCTGAACGAATCTCTAATTTATCTTGATCCGCAGTATATTGTTCTATTTCTAACCGTTGCTCCGCAATGTCGACTTCAAGCCCACGAGTAAGCAATGATCCAAGATTAAGGGATAAGCCCAAATTATATCTTGGAAAATTATTTGCAGAGAGTAACTGCTCCAAATTTCTTAAATCATTGGAGGCTTCGCTAAAGCCACTACTACCTAAAAGCATTATTGCTTCTGCTCTTGTTGAGTCTACATTTGATCCTCGCAGGTTATTTTCATTTAAATTCAAAGTTATATTCCAATCATCCGCCCAGGCTCTTTTGGCAAGCTGTACTTCTTTGCTAGCAATTAGTTTATTAGAAGCATGGACTCTATAAGCTGGATTATTCTCCCAAGCAAGGCTGACCAAATAATTTTCAAAAGTTTGGCCGGTAGTAGTCAATGGATATATAACAGTATCCATGTTGATGACTTGTGCTTGTGTACTAAAAGAGAAAAAAAATAGACAAGACAAAAAAGTAAAATACTGTGCTATTCGGTTCATATTCTTAGAAATTCTATTCTTGATATTATTTTAAGACGCTATTGTAGCTTCTTTTATGTTTTCTTTTTCTGCAGCTTGTGCTAGGGCGATCTCTTCATTAAAAGCAGGATCAAAATCTTTCAATCGCACAATAGCTGCAGCCGAGATATAAAATATTATACTCGTTGGAAGTAAAATTATAATTTCTTGAGGAAAGGAAGCTACTATTAACAAAAATACGATAATATTTAAGCCAAGGTATAAAGTCTTGATCTGGGGATCTTTCACCCGGACATAGTAATACACCCCTTGCTGTTGGATCTTGAACAATAGAACCATATACAATAAAAGACCAATCCAGCCCATCTCCACTGCAATTCTAACGTATCCACTATCCGGTGGAAAGCTAGCTAACCAGTGATTGGGTGAAAATCGTCTTCCCCAAATCCCGGTAGTTCCCATACCAGCGCCGAAAGGGTGCGATTGGATGTAAGGTTTAATCTTCGCTTGGTTTTTTTCTCTCACCTCAAAAGAAGCATCTTCTCCCGGATTGAAAGCGGATTGTATTCTAAGCATTACGGGATTGGAGGTACCTTTCATCATGGCGGCTGTTCCCAATACAAAAAATACGCCCATGACTAGAATCACTTCCTTTCTTAAAGTTAGAATAACATAAAATACAAGGCCCGCAGGGATCAATACAACTGGTGTACGTGAACCACCATAAGCCATAGACAGCATCATAGCACCAGCAGAGCCTAACAATACCAAACGCTGCCAACTCTTAAAGGCATTACCCATAGCGAGGGCTATACAAAAGACAGCCATATAAGCCATCAGAATTCCAAACGTAGTCGGATCTGAGAAAATAGAAAACACCCTCTCTCTCCCCCATTGTATAATTAATTCAGCACGTAATGGATCTGCAAATAGCCAAGCTCTTTCCCAATCGGTATAACCCATCCACTCTTGCTTGAGCCCGTACAAGGCCGCCAATAAGGTCAAAAACAATGTAAACTTCAAAATCCACTTTATTCTGTCTAGCGAATTAAAAGCATAACAGCATACAAAGTATAGAAGTATAAGCAAGGTCATTGAACGTACAGTGTATACCCATGCAATTAATGACTGCGCCTCCGGATTGAGGATTTGAATAAAACTATATACCAACCATGCAATAATGTAATAACTAATTGGACTTTTGGCGAAGCTCCAATCAGGCTTTCCAATTTGCTTGATAAATACAGCTAAGACCATAAACATGGTTAGTCCATCAAGGAGCGTCCCCATCGGATAATCACCGAACTTATAACTGAGTTGAATCGTAAAACCAATGACTAGGCAAACCGCAAGCCCTACCTGTTCATTCAGGAATACCCAAAGCATGAGCGGAGCCCCAACAATAGCTGCAAAAAGTAAGACCCCTAATTTTATTCCTAAAAAACCTATTGCCAAGCCAAAAAAGGCAGTAATACCAATAATTAAAGCGAAGCCAAGTGGATTATTCAAACGCTCCACGAATACTTTGGTACGCACCCATTCTGATATAGAATTAGTTTGCGACATGGAGGATCGAATTAAAAGATTACAATTTTTGCGAATAGTGCGATCAGCAGAAGAGCTGGTATAATATAGCCTAGAAACTCAATGAGTTTTTCCGTCTGTGTTAATTCAAATTTGTCTTTCTTGTTCAAAGTATGCAAAGTTTTTAAGAGACCTTAGCGGCTCCCTCAATGATCTGTTTTTTAGCCCGTTCCCATTCTTTAGAATCATGACTATACTGTCGTATGATTTTAGCTGGATTGCCACCTACAATACAAAAATCAGGAACATCTTTAGTTACTACTGAACCGGCAGCAACTATACTATGTGTACCGATAGTTACACCAGCCACTACAACTGCGTTTGCCCCAATCCAAGCTCTATCTTTGATAGTGATTTTTTTGGTAATGCTTTTTTGTTCTCTGATAGAGGTGTTAATATCTTCGTAGCCATGATTTTGGCCAGAGAGTACAATATTCTGAGCAAGTAGTACATCATTACCTATCTCCACTGGTCCAATCACTGTACATCTTAAACCAATCAATGCATTATTGCCTAGTATGACATCACCCAATATATTGTTGACCACAGCATAGTCTTCTATAATCGCATAGTCTCCCATATAAAAAGAATGCTTAGGCAATATATCCATTCTAGCAGATCTACGAATAGAGGCTCTCTTACCTTTTTTGATCGAAAATAAAGGATTAAATAAATTACGAACCCACCATCGAGGACGATAGTCGTCTTTGGGCACAAGCAGCCTATGAAGAAACTGCTTAAGTCCAGGGTTGTTATTTATTTTATTTCTTAACGCACTCATCTATTCATTAACCTTATTATCTACCAAAGTAGTATGATTTTCAACCGGTTCATTTCCTAACTGCTTGTTAATAATGTCCCAAAAGAGCTCTACTCTTTTGGCCCATGTATTCGTCTTAGCGACTGCAATTCTTGCATCTATATCTTTAGGATCTTTATCTTTTATAGCTTCTGGAATTTTAGCTATAAAGGCCTCGTCATTGTCAACTAAGTGTATAACGTCTTTAAAGCCAGTAATGTCAACTGAAAAATTTGTGGATATAACCGACCTACCGGAGGCAAGATATTCATTTATTTTCAAAGGATATATACTCTTAGTCAACTGATTACAATAAAAAGGAATTATTAATGTGTCCATAAAATGAACATATTGTGGCAGTTGCGAAATATGCTTTGAACCCGTCAAAATGATGTTTTTTCTTTGATGTAGCCCAGCTTGTTCAATCAAGTCTTGTTGAAAAGGTCCAACTAGCAGCAAAGTCTTATCTGGATAGGCATCTGCAATAGCTGTCAACAATCCATAATTGATCCTTACAGGGTCTAGTGCTCCTGTAAAGCCAATAATATCTCCTTTCACATCTTTTATTTCTTCAGGTCTTTCGAACTGGTCTGTCAAGGCCCTAGTGAAATTATCAACATCTGCTGCATTATGCAGAATTTCAATATTTTGATTGTGTTCAGACATTATGGTTTTTAGGTTAGTACTTGTAACCATCACCATGTCTGATTCTCTTGCTATTTTTTTCTCTAGCTCAACCCCATGTTTAATCGTGTATTCATTTTGAGAAATGTCATCTACACATTGATAAATATTGACCAATGGTGGTAGTTTTTTAGAAGCTATATCTGGAAAAAATGGATTGAAACAATTGATGAATACGTATTCTTTGATATCATTTTGCACAATTATTTCGTCAATAGCCGCTCTAATTTTTTCTTCATTTCTTTTGAGAAAGAAGTTATACATTTTACCAGGTGAAATCCAATTTATAGGAGCAACCAAAGGTGGTATTAAAGAATGAAAATTTTCAGGTACATTATCGATGTCTTCTTCATGCAATTTGAATGCAGTTGATAAATTTTCATTTAGCTTCTTGCGCATATCGGCAGACATCAGATACTTGTAGGTAAATGGATGTCCGATATAGAACACCCTAGATCCTTGCTTTGCAAGTTCTTTCCCAAAAGCGTGCGATATGGAGGAGAATTCACTCTTCCAGCGAAACAAAGTAAAATATATGATATCTACATTACGCTTCATAATCTAATTTACTACTTAAGATTCCGATATTTTCTCTTTTTTATCCATAATTGCTGTATTTGCATCAGCAACAGTAGTCTCTGCCTTATTCTTTCCAAAAATAATTCCAAAGGCCATTACATAAAAACCAGGTACTGACTTTATTGCTTTCCACCATTGTACTTTGAACATATTGTTGAGTACCACTTGATTAAGTATAAAGGTGACTATATAAGTAAATATGGTACCATAAGCCGCTCCTATCACTCCAAATCGGACGATAAAGAAATAGTTAGCTGCTACGTTAATCAAGGCCCCTAACAAGGTAAAGAGCAGATTTATTTGGGGTTTACCAATTGAATCTAAGATAGTCCCAAATTGATTGGCAAAAGGTAAAAACAACGCATAAAAAACCGTCACTGTCAGAATCGAAGCAGCAGTTAAATACTCGGCACCTCCTAAAACGGTGACTATAAATTTTGGAAATAAGATAACAAAGATGACTGCCGGTATGATCAAAGCCAGTATGGCACCAACTGCACCTTCATATAGGTTTTTTATATCTTCAGCTCCCCCACTTTCTCCTTTTCTGGCAGACTGGGGAAATACTACTTGGGCAATGGCTTGAGTAGGTGCTTCTAGCAAATTGTTAACCCGCATGCAAAGATCATAAATAGCTACACTAGCAGGTGTCAATAGCGCACCAAGCATCCATTTATCAATACTCTTGTATAGCATCGTGCTCAAATTAGTCAAGAAAGTAAATGAACCATATTGAAGCAGCTTCTTTACCCAATTCCAATCTATGTATTTACTAAATTTAGCGTATTTTCTAGCAAACAGAAAAGAAACTAAGCTCCCGCAAATTGCTGCAATGACTTGCATATAGGCTAGATTTGTCAGAGGCGCTTCCCATCCTGAAAAATACAAGTATGCAATAAAGCAGAAAAATAATCCTCCTCTAGTAAAATTGGCAAAAGTGGGTCCTACAAAATCCAGATGAGCAAATTGCACGAAGATAAAGTGCTGCATCGGTATCATGACCAATGTGGTGATCGTGTAGATATAAATAAGATCCTTTATCGTGTCGCTACCAAACAAATTGGAAAGCAAAGGTGCAATAGCAATTAATACAATTACATTAACAATAGAGAGTAGAAAATTAAGAACTAGAGAGGCCGTTGAAATGCGTCCCCGCTCATCATCAGTCTTGGCAGTTGTTAAGAATTTTACTAAACCGTTTTGAATAAGTCCATTTCGACCCACTTCAAAAAAAGTAACAGAACTAAAGAAAAGTACCCAGATACCAAAGGTATCTTGATCATAGATTCTGACAAGTAGAAAGAAACCCAAAAACCCAAAAACGAGTAATGAGACCCGATCCAATAAAGTAATGATACCAGATTTTATCCAGTATGACTTTTCACTTTCTGCCATGGGCTTTAATAGTGGTTACTAATAGCGAGTTGGAAACAAGGATGATTAGTTGAGGTTTATCATCTCTAACTTATTCAATACTGCACCCATTAACTTACCGTTTAACTTTTGCAGATAAGTAATTGATTTTTTGTCTGCTGCATCTACGCTATTTGATGCAGAGAAGACTGTAATCACCTTATCAACATATTCGATAAGCTCCTTAGAATCTGCATACTTATTTAACGCAGGTCCCTCTAAAAAGATGTAATCGTAGGTATTCGTAAAGTTTTCTAATAGTTTTCTAAATTCTTTGCCAGCGAAAAGCTCTGATGGCGAAGACATCCCTCCTCTATTACCCAATATATCTACATTATCCATACTAAACATAGTACTGGAACTATTAGCATTCTTTGTTTCAAATTCAGTATCAAGATTCGCTTCCCCTAGTAATCTAGAAGTCAACTTATTCTTCATATTGTTCTCATCGAACATTCTAGTTAATGAGTTATTTTTAAAATTGGTATCAATAAGTAGAATACGTTTTCCTTTCAAAGTTAAGGCGTGAGCAAGCATAATGATTAGGAAGGTTTTGCCTTGTTGTTCTTTTGTACTCGTAAAAAGAAAAGATTTTTTATCCGTCTGTTCTATTTCATGTCTCAAAGACCGCACAGACTCTTTAAAGACCTCAAGCGGTTGATTGTTTAGTTCTGAACCAAACAATTCTTTAAGGTTAATATTTTTTTGCTTGAGCTCGTTTAATGTGCCGATCAAATCAATATCGCTAAACTTTCTGAATTGATGTGTATTACTTAAGCTATTATCCATGAATGCTAAGATCAATAAAGCCAAAGTTGCGAAAGTACCACCCACTACACCTGAGAATGCCGTGATCACTAATTTTAATGATGACTGTGGTTCATCTGCTACATTTGCTTTTTCACGGATAGCCAATGGATAGGCTGCTTTATCAAGAGCTACTCTTTTATCGTCTTCAATATCCTTGGCTCTATCGTAAGCATCTATAGCTATATTAAGTTCACCAGTTAATCTATCTACATATGCATAATGAGAAAGCAAGGTGGTAGATTCACTATTTTTCCTACCCAAAAGACTATTTATAGCTTCTTTAGCAGCTGCACTACTTGCCAGCTTAAGTTCATTTTCAATTTTAGTGGAAAGTAGATCTTTAGAGAGATCCTTATTGATATTGCCTAAATCATCACTTTCACGTTTAGCAATATTCCCCATCGTTACAAGTTTCTGCTTTTCAAGAGCCTCTAGCTCTTGCAAAATACTTGCGTCTTGTGTATCAATATAATCTGCTCTAAGAATATTGATTTGATTAGTAAAATACTCTAAGTCCTCACTAGTAGTTATTTTCTCCACCTTATCTCTAATGACATTTTCATCTGCGGCATTTAGGTACTTATCTAAAGTTGTAATGGATTCTCCACTAGCCTGAATAGTAGTTTCACTTTCAATCAAAAGACTTTCCAAATCATCTTTAATACTTAATATTCCTTTTGCTTGGCTTGAGATATCTAAGAGATTATGCTTAGTTCGATAATTATTTAGTGCATATCTTAAAGAATCCGATATTTGCTTTTTCTTTTCAGTATCATTTTGGGCAAAGTCAAAGTCTTCTAAATAAGTCTTTTCTTGTTCATACTTATTTACTTTAAGAAAAAGATCTGCTAATGTACTCGCACAATATGCAGAAAGGAATGGATCTTCGGTTTCAAAATCAATACCTAATAAATCTGTCTTACCTTTTCTGTAGACAACAAGCATTTCATCAATAGATTCTCGATCATATTCATAGGCTTTAGCTACAGCTAAGTATTCCAATTCCGTTTCTCTTTCAAATTGAGATCCATCTAGCGTATCCACTTTCATTTTAAGTGCTTTTACCAGACGGTTAAGGTTAACCGTTTTAATCTCATTTGCATCCTCTTCATCAAGTGTTCTGTACGGGTTTTCTGTACCGTCCAAATCATGAATTAATAGCTTGAATGAAAGTAGTCTCTTCATAGACTCACTTTGCATTTTCTCAACATGATTATTGAAACTGATGTCTAATATCTCGGACGAGATATAGGCTCCTGGGTCGTCAGGATTGAATCCAGCAGGGTCAAGTAAACCCGTAGATATTGTAGTAGCCGATTTATAAGTTCTGTCTTGCGCATTTACATAGAAGTAAGCCGCTATGGCTGGTGCAATAATGGCAGCTAAAATGAGCCATTTTCCTCTAAGCAATACGTTTAACAAGTATCCAAAATCCATTCTTTGTAGTTAATTTGTAAAACAAACGTATGAATAGTAACGCTCGGATATATATAATACCCAAAATTAACAAGTTGTTAGACATTATTATCCCAAAACTCAGCCAATTTGTAGATATGGCGAATATTGGAGCGAAATATTGATAGTAGATAGGTGTTTTTTAGCGAATCAGGCTCAAATCTCCTTCAAACCCCCTTACTTCCCCATCCGCAAATTGAACCTGGATTGAATACATAAATATCCCCGGATTCATAGATTCCCCCCTATTTGTGCCATCCCATCCAGAAAGCTCATTATTGGGTTCTAGATTTTCGCCTGAAAACAACTGTTCCCCCCATCGATCATAGATATTTAAGCTCAAAATAGACGCTATATTATCTTCGCCAAATACCATGAAAAAATCATTAATATTATCGCCATTAGGTGAGAAAGCATTTGGTATATAGACATCGTAATTTTTGGCAACTGCAATATTTACTTGATGTTTTTCAAGGCAACCATCTATTGACAGGACATTTAGGTTAATTACTGTACTAGTCAATGGAATGTAATTTTGATCTAGACAAGACTCGCAGAAAAGACTATCTATACCTGACCAGAAAAACTCCGTAAAATCTCCGTTGATAGTCGGGTTTAAAATGACAGGATCTCCAAATTCAATTTGGACAAAATCCGGTAGAATAATTTCAACGCCAGTGACCTCTGAAACTTCAACTTCTGTGAAAGATTCACATCCGTCAGCATCTTGTACACCAACTTGATAGGTACCAATGGCTAGATTCTCAAATATATTTTCTGTACCGAAGGCACTCCCATCAAAATTATACAAATATGGTAGTTGACCTGAATTACCTTCAACCACAACTTGTCCAGTATTGGATTCTCCACAAGGTATGTCTCTTATGGTCGCATCGATATTTATTTCTCCAAGAATTGTGTTAAAAATAATTACACTATCGCAACCTTCTACTGAGCTAAAGTTAAAGATATCTGTACCAACCAAATCCTCATCACAAGTAAAGATTTCAAAAGTAGTTTCAAAGGTCTCTGAGAGTGAGCCAATACTAACCACAATACTATCACAGCCTTCGACTGAAGTAAACATTTCCTCTGTTCTAAAAGCATCATCTGCTTCACAAACATTGGAAAGAATGAACGTTGTATCGAGGCCTGGTACTGTTGTTTGAACTACAATACTATCGCAACCAAACTGATTGGTAAAATTGAATTCTTCAATTAAAGTATCTAATCTGGAGCATTCAAATCGTTTCACAAAATTTGAATCTACTTCCGAAAATTGAACGATTTGTGTAACCACACTATCACATCCCTGTTGATTTGTCAAAATAGTTATGAATTGCCCTACATCCGCAGGATCACAACTAACTAAGTCTACTGTCGATCCATTATCCATTTGAACATTATAGTTTATGATCACTATACTATCGCATAAGTCTGTAGAAAAAATCAATGTATCAGGCATGAATTGGGCTGGATCACAAGTATTTTCTTCTACAATGGTAACTTGCGCTTCTACTAATTCATAATCAATAGTAATTGTACTATCACAACCAAACTGGTTAACAAGGGTGAACACTTGAATTCCTTCCAAGCTTTCATCACAAGTCATATCATTAAAGAATAAATCATCAGAAGTAGCTTCTGCAAAACTTGTTATCACCAAACTATCACAGCCATTCGCATTCAATAAAAACAAAGTATCATTAAATGCAGGCGCATCACAAACAAAACCATCTAAACGGATGGTATCGCTTTCCAGTATTTGAAATTCTCTATAGATGATAGAATCGCATCCGAAAATATTTGTTTCAAAGATGGTATCTCGTAAGGCTTGATTTACATCACAAGTGAATATAAGCTCTGTATCCTCACTGCTTGGAACTAGATTTACAATATCAACCAATAAAGTGTCGCAACCTGTTGGATTGTTGATGACTACAGAATCATTTCTTACTTCAGCAGGATCGCAAGTGAAATTTAAGGTCACAATAGTATCAGAACTCACAAAAAACGGAATTGTAATCACTAGACTATCACAGCCAACTTCATTAGTTAATATAAGCGTATCCTGCCCTAGTTCATTTAAAAAACAGACAGGTTCATTAATGCGAGTAGTGTCAGAGAGTAATGGGTCCGTTACATAGATCAATATACTATCGCAGCCAAACTGATTCGTAAATACCATGGTGTCACGGCCAACTTCATCTGGATCACAGGATAAGAATGTCTCTGTAACATTAGAACTAGGTAATAAAGAAAACTCTGTGATCACCAAACTATCACAACCAAATTCATTTGACAAAAACATGGTATCAATACCAACCATAGTTTCATCGCAAGTCTCATCAGATATATTGGTCTGATTTGATGGATTTAAGAAATAAGTAAAAATGCTTAAACTATCACAACCTAAAAAATTGATGTCAAAAATAGTATCTCTTCCTACAGAATCCGGATCACAAACCCCTTCCACAAAACGTAAAGTATCCGATGGCAATAATACAATATTGAAAATAGTGAGGCTATCACAACCAAATTGATTGGTATCCATGATTGTATCATTTCTTGCCTCCTCAGGAATACAAGTTACGTTGTTGATTCTAACAGTAGATTTCGCCAACACATTTACAGTGATGTCATCAGTGGTGGTGCAGTTAATATCATTCGTCACTGCCACCTGGTAGTTACTCGAAAAAGCGGGTACCACTTCTCTAATCGGGTTAGTAGAATTATCATCCCATAAATAAGTACAGGTTGGACAGTTTGGGTCCGTGGCATCTAAAGTAGCTATATCATCTTCGCAAATAATAAGGTTAGGCCCAAGATCAAAAACGGGGGCATCCAAGGTAGTAAAGGACATGGTATCAATAGCTAAGCAACCAAAGATATCTGTTACTGTAACCATATAGTCTGTTGCTTGGCTAACAATGACTTGCCTTTCAGCTTCAGTAGATCCGTCATCCCAAAGGAAGGTACAGATATTGGGCTGATTGATAGAAGCATCTAGCGTAACTTCTGTATCAGGACAAACCATATCATCCTGACCGAGGTCTAGAAAATTATCTAAAGTGCAATCAATAAAGAACACAAGGGCATCTTGCAAACCATTGCTCATATCCGTTATATCTCCACTTGTGTCACTTAAGGAAAAACCTCCTGCTACTAAACCACCTTGTTCTAACAATAAAAAATCTCTTAGCAGATCATTTTGATCTCCACCTAGTGTTTTGTCATAATATACTATATCATTATCATCTGTAACAATTAGCCAATAATCCCAAAATCCCCTATTGCTTTCCGTTTTATCGACACTTATTTCAGAACTAGATCTACCGCCTAAGTATAGAATTCCTTTATCATTTATCTGTAGTTCGGTTAATTCATCTTGCCCTGTCCCTCCATAAGTCCTATCCCAGATCAAATCACCATTGAAATTGATATTTAGTAACCAATAATCAGCACCACCGATATTCGGAGCTGTTTTATTTCCACTTGGAAGAGAACTAGAGAATCCTCCAACAAATAATTCATTTGGTGAGCTTTCGATGATAGATGCGCTTCGATCATCAAATGCACCCCCATATATTCTATCCCAAACAATATTCCCTGTTGGGGTCATACGAATTATCCAGGCATCATTTCCACCAAACGAATTGTCAGATTTCTCTCCACCCATATTAGAATTACTGAATCCAGCTAAAACAAGATCTCCATTGGACAACTCTATCATATCATCCATCAAGTCATCATTTGGGCCTCCAAATCTACGATCGTAAATCAAAGAACCATTAGAGTCTATATGGCATAACCAGTAATCAAATCTGCCACCTCTTGTAGGAAAGGAAACCTCTCCACTTTCTCGACTTTCTGTAAACCCACCGATATAATAAGAGCCATCTTGAACTTGTAAAATAGAAGTAGGAAAATCTTGTGCATCGCCTCCGTATGTGGCATCCCATTCAAAGAGTCCATTTTCATCAAGCTTTACGATCCAAAAATCTCTTTCCCCTCTAGAATCTTGAGACTTAAAACCACTTGTGTCAGAGAAAGAAAAGCCAATAGCCATAAATCCTCCGTCTTGAGTTCGTATGATATTTATCAGAATATCTGCGTTACTACCACCATAAGTGTAAGACCAGATAATATTGCCATCAAAATCAGTTTTAAATATCCAATAATCTGCATTACCTGCAGTTGGAGGAGGATCTCCTAAAGTGGAGCTACCAGCGGTCCCACCGTACACTATTCCATCGTCAACCTCTATTAAGGCATTTAATTCGTCAAAATTATCGCCACCGTAAAATTGATCCCATTGGACATTGTATTGAGCGAAAACTAGAGTTGAGAAGGTGCAAAGAAATACCAGTATCATAGGCAGCACGAGCCTATAAGGTAAATTTCGATAACGAATTTTACGAGTTGATACCATAGGGATATCCAAGTTCACAAATACTGTTAAATAGATTCTGCTCTTGAGAGCAAGCAATCCGGCAAATGGGAGGTTGTTATATTACAAAATTAGCGAATATCTTCTTTCTAACAGTTATTATAAGGTACTATTATTAATGTTGAATCCACTCCGAAAAGTCACAAAACCACAAAATGACTCTTTTAGCGATAATTTTCATTTTCTCAATCCACTGATGCCTGTGCGACTATAAATAGGCGTGCTCAGGCATCACTGAATTTCAAAAATAAAAACTCTCATCCAAAATAGCCCATTTTTTGGCATCGTGACTTTTCGGAGTGGACTCAATGTTTATTTATTATCAATTTGATCTTTAATCAGTATTAAATCCATGTTAAGGCGATAAAAATCCTATCATTTGTACCTAACTTGCAGCCTAAACGTCAAAATAGATATACTTAACACTGATTATGAAGACCTTTTACACTGCTTTAATAGCAATTTTACTACCAAACCTCATTTCTTTTGCCCATTCTAATTCTTTAGACGGAATGCATGTGGATGAATGTCACGCTAATGCTGATGCCTATATTTCTTCCATGGTAAGCCTACCTGAGATTATTTGTCCCACTGGGATCGATACTGTACTCACTAGCAGAAGAGATTGCGAGGCAGTTGTAGAATATAACGTCAATTTTGACGACACGAATTGCCCCATTTCTCAACTTAATTTGTCGCAAAATTTTTCTGATAACGATATCACTGCATTTAGCTGTAGTGGAAACGCAGAAACTAGTCACCTTAGGGTTTTTGATTTGAGTCAAGAAAACTTACCTGCACAAGTTTTCCTCACGGGTATAGACGTTGGGGTTGGCTTTTCAAGTTCAGAACCAGAAATAACGGTAAACTTATATAGACTAGAAGGTGAATTCATTTATGCTAATATGACTTTACTCGAAAGTGCTAAAGCAATAGTCCCCATCATATCATCTGATATATTTACTGTCCCTGCAAATGTTGCCGTAAACAATACAGATATGATCGTGGTAGAGTTAGTAGCTCCTCCTTTTACTGTAGCTCAGATACCTGGTTTTAATATTGGAGGCGGGCAATCTGCTCCTTCTTATATTGCATCACCGGCTTGTAATATTCCAGAACCTGTAGATATGGCCACTTTTGGTCAGCCTGATTTTAATTTGGTTTTAAAACTGAACGTTTCCAATTTTTCAATACAACAAACAAGTGGTTTGGCTAGTGGAGAAGCATTCCCAGTAGGAAGTACTACTAATACCTTTGTATTATCAGATGCAGCAGGAAATACAGAGACTTGTAGCTTCGATGTCAATGTTGTTTTTGGCGTAGCACCATTTTTAATCTGCCCTCCAAATGTAAATGCTACCAGTCAAGCTGGCATGTGTGGTGCAGAAGTAGACTTTGATGTTTTTATCCTTGAAACATGCGTAGGTGATACTATTTTTCAAACAGAAGGCTTACCAAGCGGGAGTGAATTTCCTACCGGATTTACTCGAAATGAATTTGTAGCTCAAGATATGTTTGGTGGAACGGACACCTGTCGATTTGATGTCTTTGTACAAGATGTTGTTCCTCCTACTATTCAATGCTTAGATGATATCGTAGTGAATGTAGGTCAAGACAATTGTGGCTCAGTAGTGAACTTTGATGTCATTGCAAATGATTTCTGTGGATTAGCACGTGTAGAGCAAACTGGTGGGCTGCCTTCAGGATTTAATTTTCCAGTCGGCGTAACTACGAATACTTTTATAGCTATAGATGAAGCTGATAATTCTACCGAATGCAGTTTCAATGTCATAGTTGAAGACGGTAGTAGTTTGGCCTTTGTAAACTGCCCTACAGATATAACAGTATCAACTGATACAGATGATTGTGGAGCTATAGTTAACTATGAGTTACCAGAAGTAGCTGGAGGAGATTGTGATTCTATTGCTATTAGCATCAGGCAGAATTTTTCAAATGATGTCATTAGCTCATATGGCTGTGATCAAAGTATAGAGTCGAGGCATCTAAGGGTTTTTGATATGCCTAGAATGGGCGTCAATGGTGATTTCTTGATTGAATTTTTAGAAATGGGAATTGGTTTTGCGGATAACAACAATCCACAAATAGACATAAACATCTATACGCTAGATGCACCTGAAGTGGTATATGGAAATATGACACTCGTATTTAGTCAACAATATCTGCTACCTACCCTTGCGGACACTACACATATCGTACCTGTAAATCATCTTGTACCTAGGGGGCAAACTGTAGTCATAGAGGCAGTAGTCCCCGAAATAAACACTACTAGGTTTATTGCAGGTTATAGCAATCAAGGAGAATTTAGAGATTCTTATTTTGCAGCTCCTGCTTGTGGATTTGACGAGCCCGTTAGGTTGAGAGATATCAGTATTGACCTTGCTCTTGTCATGGAATTGAGCGGTAGTGTTACTAATAATAGACTTGTCAATCAAACTGCAGGATTAGGTAGAGGAGCACTATTCCCTCTTGGAACGACTACGAATACATTCACTCTAGACGATGGCAGTACTTGCACTTTTGACGTTACTGTTGAGGACGGCACCCCACCTTCGATTGAATGTCCAGATGATATCACCATGAATATTTTAGGTAATAGCTGTGATACCATGGTGGTAGTTGATCTACCAATTGTATTGGATAACTGCTCTGACGTGACTATAAGTAATGATATAAATGGTCTTGAAGCGGCAACAGCTGTGTATAGCAATGGCTTGACAATGGTTACCTATACTGCAACAGATATGGCAGCCAACACCAACACTTGCGTAGTTAATGTACAAGTAAATGGTAGTCTTGGAGTTGGCATCGTGACCACTGATGTATCCTGTGCCGGTGGCAATGATGGAAGCATAGATATCGAAATATCCAGCGGATCAGCGCCCTTTACTTTCATGTGGGATAATGGTCAAATCACAGAAGACTTGACGAACTTAACTGCAGGAACCTATGGTCTTACTATCGAAGATGGTAGTCAGTGTACCTTTGAAGCTACTGTTGTTGTATTTGAACCTACTCTACTTGAATTAGAAAACACTTTGATCAATGATTCTACAGATGGTCAAGATAATGGGAATATAAATCTTGATGTCATTGGTGGTACGCCTCCATACACTTACATGTGGGACAATGATGAAGCTGAACCGAATATCACCAACTTAGCACCTGGGTTTTACTCATGCATTATCATTGATGCCAATGGATGTGTTTTAGAAGTAGGGCCATTCGAAATAGAAGGTTTAGTGTCTACCAAAAACCTTGTAGACCTCAAACCTGCTAGTCTTTTTCCTAATCCAACTGATCAAAGTATCCAAGTTGAATTTTCAGAAGCCCAAGCAAGCGAGGTTCAATACCAAGTAATTAATACGCTTGGTGTTCAATTACTAGAAGGCGTAATCGCTAAAGGCAATAAATATATAAATATAGATGTGAGTCGATATGATGATGGATATTATTTCTTGATTTTACGAAATGAAAAAGGAAGTTCAAGTTCTTCCTTTGTGATACAGCACTAAATAAAAAAGCCGCTCTTGATATCAAGAGCGGCTTTTTTATTTAGATATTAAATTCCAAGGTTAATTGTAATTTATTTCATCTCTTCATCTTTATAGATCGCAACTCCTCTTGCATTGCTAGTAGCAAAACCTCGGTACATTCCGCTGGTATTATATGGTGTAGATACATTACCATCTTTATCGACACAGATCACTCCACCAGCTCCACCAGCTTCGACTAATTTTTCATTGATGACAAGATTTGAAGCTTCCTCAAGGCTAAGATTTTTGTAATCCATCAAAGCAGAAATGTCATGCGCCACTGCATAACGGATAAAATATTCTCCATGACCAGTACTGGATACAGCACATGTATTATTGTTGGCGTAGGTGCCCGCTCCAATGATGGGCGAATCCCCGATACGATTCCATCTTTTATTGGTCATGCCACCTGTAGAAGTACCAGCGGCAAGATTTCCAGATTGATCCATCACAACACATCCCACGGTGCCATGCTTTGATACTTTTGCTTTTTCTTGTGCTTTTGCTCGGCGCAAAGACTCCAACCTTTCTTCTACTTTAAAATAAGAAGGGTCTACCTGTTCTATATTTTGTAAGGATGCAAAATCTTCAGCCCCTTTACCTACCAATAAAACATGTGGTGAGTGGTTCATAACTGCTCTAGCAGCCTTGATGGGATTTTTGATATTGGTAACACCACCTACTGCACCAGCATTCATAGTAGCGCCATCCATAAAGGAAGCATCCAACTCGTTCTGTTCATTATGTGTAAAGACTGCGCCTTTCCCAGCATTGAAATTAGGATCATTCTCGAGTATTTGTATGGCAGCCACAACAGCATCTCCTGCGGTACCATTCTTTTTTAATATCTCTTCCGCTGCATCAAGAGCCTTGTTTAAAGCTGAGCGAACTTCCATATCTTGTTCTTTAGAAATAGACTCTCTAGTTTGATAGCCGGCACCACCATGTATGGCAACTGCATAAGAGGGTCTTTCTTTTTTTTGATCCGTTGTTGTTTTGACATCTTTTGTTGTTTTGGGGGCGGGGTTTGAATTACAAGACGTAATTAGAAACATTGAACAAAGGATCCAGATCAAATTTTTCATATATAAATTGGTTTTTACTTATTCGAAATTAAGAATTAAACAGCGTCTTTTATCATTATCTCCTATAAAATTTAAATCCTACGGACAAGTGATAGTAGTCATACGATCCCGATTGCTTTTTATCGGGAGAGTAGTCACTAGTCTACTTTCTACATGTCTAGCCTGCGCGCTGAAGGAGAAGGTAGACTAGGGACCGAAGCGGATGCGGAGTGACGAATAGCACGGTCCTGAGTCAGACCAAAATGCGATGATGATAATCAGAGCCATTTAGGTCTTACTCGGGATGGCCCCAAATAAAATAAATAATATATAAAAAGTGGAGGCTAAACTTTGTGTTGATCCATGTACTCAATAATTTCCGCTACCGCATCTTTCCCCTGTACAATCGGATGATAATTTCCTTGATTTTTGAACCATGTAATTTGACGTTTTGCGTACCGGCGTGTATTTCTTTTTATAAGTTCAATAGCCTCTGATTCTGAAGTCAGTCCGTCAAAATGATCAAACCACTCAGAATATCCAACAGTGCGGAGGGCATTGAGGTGCTTGAGTGGATGCAAACTTCTCGCCTCTTCAACTAAACCTTGCTCAAGCATAATATCGACCCGATGATTGATCCGATCATACAAAACGGCACGCTCCATTTGCATCTGAAAAGTAAAAATATGAAACGGTCTATTGACAGGCTCTTTACGCAGAAACGAAGAAAAAGGCTGATTAGTAGACCGGATGATTTCTAAAGCACGGATGACACGCTGGGGATTGGCAAGATCTGCACGCTTTGCATATAGTGTATCTTTTTCTTGCAATTCCATTACCAATTTCTCCAAGCCCTTGGACTTTAATTCTTGATTGAGTTCTATACGGTAAGAAGGATCAACATCGGGAAATTTATCTAAGCCATGGCAAATTGCATTGAGGTACAAACCTGAACCTCCCGTCAGGATACAATAATCTTGAGTAGTATAAAGCGTATCCAATAAGTGTAAGGTATCCGATTCAAATTTTCCAACAGAATAATCTTCATGAATCGAAAGAGAATCTACAAAGTGGTGTTTTGCCTGCGCTAACTCTAAGGGAGTCGGCTTGGCGGTACCAATAGTCATCTCGCGAAAAAACTGTCTGCTATCGGCAGAAATTATCTCACATGCTAACTTTTTGGCAAGATCAATGGCGGTCGTGGTTTTACCTACTGCTGTAGGGCCACCAATCACTATCAAATACTTATCTTGCTTCATTCCGCCAATGTACAAAAGCTTATTATATTTGCATGGTCTCGAACAAAAATGAATAGATTTACTTGTTTTTTGCATTAATACAACGACTTTAAACGTTTGTTTCTTTTTATAAACCAGAAAAGCGTCTACTGATTTAAGTGTTTTATACTCCTTTAAAATATTTGGCTCGTATAGCCCTAGGAATAAACTTCAAGAAAATTCACTTTTCTAACCTAGAAAAGTTGCCGATGGACAAGCCAGTGTTATTGGTGACCAACCACCCTACTGCGTTTATTGAGCCATGCATATTTGGTGCTTACTTGAATCGTCCAGTCAATTTTATTGTGCGTGGAGATTTGTTTAAAAAACCATTGTATGCCAAACTAATGCGAGACATACATATGATTCCGATTTTTAGGCGATCAGAAGGCTACGACAATCTTAAAAATAACTACGGCACTTTTGAGTACTGTTATGACTTGCTCAAGGAAGGACAGTTGATCCAGATTTTAGCAGAAGCGAGTACACAACAAGTGAAAAGATTGCGTCCACTCAAGAAGGGAACTGCTCGGATGGCTTTTGGCGCAATAGAAAAATATGGTAAAGACCAAGATATCATTCTAGTGCCCTGCGGGATCAACTACACCGCCGCTGATGAGTATCGCTCTGATGTCATGATTGCCTTCGGCGATCCGATACCTATCCAAGATTACCTAGAAGAGTATGAAGATAATGAAGCCAAAGCAATTCGATCTTTGACTAGTGCCCTCACTGATGAACTTACAAAACAGATCATTCATGTAAAGGATGAGGAAGCTGAAGTGTACGAACAATTGTTCGAGATGGATAGAAACGAACACCTTCAGCCCATCTTCCCTATCTATGATGAGCAAGGACAAGAACGTTTTCAGAGAGAATTTGACATTGCTGATCAATTGAATCAGTCAAGTGACAGTTCGTTTGCTAGCAGCAAGTCCAAAATTTTAGATTATAAGCAGGCTTGTAAAAAGCATGGGGTCACAGATTTTGGTGTGCGTAGATCCAACTTTGCAGACTTGTCCAATATATTGATTTTGCTATTAGGCTTTGCGCCATATTTGCTGGGCCGCTATGGCTGTTTTATACCGGTCTACTTTGCCAATCAGTTAGGCATCAAGAAAGTCAAACAACGTGAGTTTGTCGCCTCTGTAAAATTGGCTGCTTCCATTGGTTTTTCTCTGATCTATTATTTGGTACTTATTGTACTCGCATTCTTTTTTACGACTTGGCCAGTTTTGTTATTGGTTTTATTGCTTCCTCTCTTGGGATATTTCTCCATTGTATATCAAGAGTTTTTTGCTCATTTTCGCCAAGCGCGCAAGTTTCATAATCTTCCCGTGGAGGCTAAATCCGAATTGCAACAACTACGTGGTGATATTGCGCCACAGTTCGGAGTGGCTTTGAGCAAAAAATAGATTTCCTCACTTACTGTATTCCAACTTGACAAGTGTATTACATCTAGATTAAAAAACTTTTATTAAGACACAATTCTTTGTTTGGGCGATCCCACTCTTCCATCGCAATGGCTCTCCATGAGTGGGCGGGCCATCCGTTTGTACTTAGCAGCCTAGAGCCTTATTCAGTATGTGGCTGACTAGTATTCGCTCATCCACTCATCCGTCGTCAGCCACTACTTCATAAAGTCTCTAGGCTGCTGCGTATCACTTCTGTCCCTATCGCAGGGTTGTTACAAAAATTGTGAGAATGTCCTAGGAGGCCATTTGTCACGATTTTCAAAAAAAGAAAAATCGCGCCAAATCGAATGTTCCGTACTATTTATCCAGGGCTGTGCCCTGGGCTTATTTATTTCGCCACCTTGAGGCTAATAGTTTTTGTTGAGGTTATATGAGGTTTTAATTTTCTCCACTTCTCAGTAAAAGTCAGGTTTCCGAAAAAGTCCATAACACTAAATCTACATCCTATTATTTCAAATCTATGCAGTGTTTATAGCACTAAAAGCATTCTATATTATAGGTATAGTTGCTAAGGCAGCTAATATTTAAGCTCAATAATGACGAGCAGAAATGTTAAAAATTTTCTTAATCCGAAGAAAATTATTAATTTAATAAAAAACTATATGCTATGAAGTTTACCATTCGAACCACCGCGCTTTTATTTGTATTAGTTTTCACCATCCTAGGATTCAAAAATCTAGATACAAGAAATTTTGTTTTTGCACTTGTTCAAGATACTCCAACACTGCCGGATGTACCCTTTGATTATAGTGCAGACTTTCCAGCTCACCTTTTAGCAGAAGAAGATTCTCCTGATACCGGATATGAAGCTGGCGAGATAGACTCTACTGCATTTCACGATATTGACGATGATATTTCCACCTTAGGTAGAGTATTGTTTTATGACAAGAAGCTATCTGCTATGGAAAACATTAGTTGTGGCTCTTGTCATATCCAAGAAAATTCTTTTGCTGAAGAAAAACAATTTAGCGAAGGGATAAGCGCACTAACTAAAAGAAATTCTATGACCTTAAATGATCTTGCATGGACAAGTCAGGAAACCTTCTTTTGGGATATGAGTCAAACAGACTTGCACACAATGATCCAACTTCCGCTGAAGGATGAAAACGAAATAGGCGCTGTTATGGAAGATGTCGTTTTCAAATTGAACGATACGGACTATTATCCTCAACTTTTTCAAAAAGCTTTTGG
>CALIEI010000007.1 GCA_938022165.1 uncultured Saprospiraceae bacterium
GGAATGCAAAAAATAGGCTATTTTGGATGAGATTTTTTATTTTCGAAATTCAGTGATGCCTGAGCATCAGTGGATTGAGAAAATGAAAAATATCGCCAAAAGAGTCATTTTGTGCTTTCGTGACTTTTCGGAGTGGACTCACCTTTCTATATTTAAAACGGGTTTTGGGTATCAACGCTTTTTGAGATTTTAAGGCGAATAACAGCTATATCAAGTACCTAATTGAGTATAGTTGACTAATTTTATTACCTTTAAGGTCTATTCTTAAAAAGTAATCTATACGGATGGATATTAGCTGAAACCCTTTAATTCTCCGTGTTTGCAAATAATTTATTAATTAAAAGTGTTAAATGGGTAAATCGCAAGAATCCTTCAATAAAAAAGAAAAAGAAAAAAAACGTCTCAAAAAGAGAAAAGAGAAAAGAGAGCGTCGTGAACAACGTAAAATTGAGAAAGAAGAGGCTGGACCAAAATCTTTTGAGGATATGATCAGATACGTGGACAAGGATGGTAACTTTACCAAGACCAAGCCAGATCCTGTAGATATGATAGTCGATATCAATGTAGATGATATTATCATTGGAGCACCACCTAGAAGTGACGAGCAGATGGATACTGTACGTATCGGTAGGGTTAAGTTTTTCAATGACGAGAAAGGATATGGATTTATAGTGGATAAAGAAACAAAAGAAAGTCTATTTGTTCACATCAACAATATCGCAGCACCTATCAAAGAGAATGATTTAGTGAGCTTTGAAGTAGAGATGGGACAAAAAGGGATGAATGCAGTAAGAGTTAAACACCATGACCCTAATGCAAAACCAAAAGTTGATCCTAAGGCAAAAGAGAAAGAAGAAGCGAAAGAATTAGCAAAAGGCGAAGCAAAAGAAGTAGCGAAAGGCGAACCTGAAGTAAAAGCGACTGCTGAAGCTGAGCCGAAGGCCGAATCTGAAAAATCAGAATAAAATTTTTAGTACAAAAACTAAAAAAGGGAACAACAGTTATGTTGCTCCCTTTTTTTATTGAAGTGATCTAAAATTAATGTAAGTCTAGATCCATCTCACCTTCCAATAGATTGATCATATCACTGACCTGATCCATTGTGATCTTTGTTTTCAAACTTAGCATCACTGCTTCATCATCTTCTCTTACTAGAAAGAACATATTCCTAATCAGATCGTCTTCTTCTCTAATCAATATATTCACTCTAGCTGATTTATCTCTTACTTGTACAAGATCCTCATACTGATCTTTTTTCAGTCTGTCAAACAACTTTGTGATGTGATTATTTTTGATTTGAGATCCATTCTCAACCACCAAAAGTTTCATCCTTTGGACTTTCTTCATCAGCCGTATGGCTTCCTTTTCCGCTGGATCATCAGTTGACCATACTGCTACAGTAGCCCCCAGATCTATCAACCAACCCGGTAGTGTGACATTAAGGCTATTGGTTTTATTTTTATACTTATTATAAAACTTATTGGGCCCTTTAGACTGTGCATTACTTGTAAGAGGTATCATTAGAAGACCGAGCAGTGTCAGCCAAAATAACTTTTTCATTTGGAAATGTTTTTGTTTAGAAAATTACTTTTGATCAGATCCCACCTTTTCTAGGTGTTCAGCTCCTTTGATATCTATGTTATTTGCTAGTCTAGAGATTTTTTCAAGATCGATATTGCCTACAAAACTCAACATCACAAACTCGTCAAGGGCACCTACCAATAATAACAACTCATTGATGACTCCGCCGTCTTCTTTTACCCAGATACGAACGTTTTCTCCTTTATCCCTAACAGTTACTAGGACTTCATATTCTTTAGTATTGATCTTGGTCATTGCTTCTTTGTAGCGATCCATCGCATTCACATCTGTATTCAATACCCGCAAACCTCTTATGTCTTTAACCGTTTCCATCAACATCTTTGCCTCTGGATCATTCTCGACCTCATTTAGATCTAGCTTAGAGATTAGGCTAAACATTTTAGGGCTGATATATACGACTGTGAAGTCCTCGTTATCCATATAGTTTTGAAAATATTTTTCTATCGCATCAGCTTGAGCCGAAGCAGAAAAACTAAATAAGCCTAAGACTAGAATTACTATATATTTCATTTTAATTTTTTTTTAAAGTTTTTTAATTACTCTTTTTATTTAAGAGTAGGAATCGTCTTCGTTCTGGATATTCCTATTAAAGCTTGACGTTTACCATCTTCAAGTTTATTAGAGACCAAGGCCAAAGCAGCTTTGAGTTCTTTCATCGCTTTTTTTGCCTCTTCTGGATCTTCATCTTTACCATCATAAATAGTCACATTACTATTACTATTACTATAGCTATTGGTTCCACTAGTTATATTCCAAAACACAAACATGGAAGCACACAATACCATCACAGCTGCAGCTACTCGCAACAAGCGTGGAAGGGACCTGACTTTAGCTTCTTTTTGGACTGCCTTGCCTTGTATGTATTCCAAGACGGCAGTATCTATGCTGTCCAAAGATTTGTCCTCACGCGCAATACTATAATAGGTAAACAATGATTTGTACTGTTCCAGAGTAGGGTGCACGTCTGCGCCAGCAAAGTAAGTCTTGAGTGTAGATTCCTCCTGCAGGTTGGTCTCTCCATCCCAATACTTCTTCATCAACTCTTTTATATTTTTATACTCCATAATTATCGGTTTTCAAGTACATCTTTTTGATGTAGTTTCTAGCTCTATATATGTTCACTTTTACTTGATCTATACTGATACCTAAGATATCAGCGATCTCTTGATATTTCATTTCTTCTATGTCTCGCAGTTGTATACACATCCTTTGTGTCTCAGGTAGACTTTCCATTATTTCTTGGATGGTATTTACGGTGTCATTCGATTGTGCGATGGTCTCTGGAGTGTGCGTTTTATTGACGACATCGTATCCCTCAGGGATAGCTCCAGTCTTATAATGCTTAGATCGTATTTTATCTATGGACAGATTACGCACCATCTTCATGGCCCAAGCAGGTTTGTTCTCGATAGCAGCAGCCTCCTTACCTTTATTCCAAATTTTAATGAGTACCTCCTGCACAACATCTTCAGCGACCATAGTATCTTTTACGATTCCGATCGACAGTCTATAAAGCCTTTGCTTCAAAGACATAAATTCATTGGTGTATTCTTCTAAGGTCATTCGCAAATAGGACGTTATCGTTTAAAATATTGTTACAAGTGTACCCAAAATTTGGCGTTTTCAGCTATTTCTAAGGACTTTTCTATGATTATCATTTTGATGTTTTGGGCACATCTCGACACTCAGCTGAAAAAGCTTCGGTCGAGACCAGGCTGTCCATGGGTCCACTGTCGTTCCCGTATTTGACCCGACTGAAAAGCGTCGGGCCTGCATACCTGCTATTACCATAGCAGCCATTCCCATCCTTTGCGCAAAAATTTGTTGATTTGTTGATTTGTTAAATTGTTGATTTGTGTATTTGTTGATCTGTTAATTTGAGTATTTATTTTTTTATTCGTTGAATAGGTTTTCAATCTCGATGCCATACACTCATATAGTAACAAGTGTGCATTTATGCTATTAATAGATGACTATATTGAATCGATGAATTCAACCTTTCACTAAGTTAGTTTTATTGCAATAATTATTATAAGGTGTTGAGTTCTTCAATTTATTATTTTACTGCGATAAGGACAGAAGTGATACGCAGTAGCCTAGAGACTTCATGAAGTAGTGGCTGGCGACGGATAAGTGGATGAACGAATACTAGTCAGCCACATACTGAATAAGTCTCTAGGCTGCTAAGTACAAACGGATGGCCCGGCCCCTG
>CALIEI010000008.1 GCA_938022165.1 uncultured Saprospiraceae bacterium
GCGTTTTGGGATGAGCAAAAGCAACATGCCATCGCTCCGGTGATATGCTACGAATCCATCTATGGAGAATATTGTACGGAGTATGTTCGAGCGGGTGCCAATGCCATTTTTATTGCGACCAATGACGGCTGGTGGGATGACTCTCCGGGCTTTCGTCAGCACCTCCTGTTTGCGACATTGCGCGCTATCGAGACACGCCGTAGTATCGCACGTTCTGCCAATACCGGCAGCTCTTGTTTTATTAATCAACGCGGCGATATATCCTTGGCGACAGACTATGAAGTAGATGCTGTCATACAAGGTGAGATTGCCTTCAACGATCAGATTACATTTTATACCAAGTGGGGTGACTTCCTTTCGCGGATTAGCATCTTACTATCGATCCTCCTTTTTCTCAATGCATTTGTAAGAAAGTTTACGCCTAAGAGAGATTAGACTTTTGGGCCATGCCGATCCTTCGCTTTCATCCCGAAAGAATCGGGATGAAAACTCAGCACGGCACCAGGCTGTCCGTTTTAGACCTATCGGTCCCACTTCCATCCTTTGTCCTCGCGCTCTCCGAGCGACGGGTTCCGCTGTACGCTCCACCTCTTTTTAAAAATCTAAAATGTAATGGAAGGTGGGAAATATCTTTTTGCTAAATATCTAGAAAGAATTCAGTGGTGGATTTATTATCAACGGGCGAAGCGTACAGCGTAGCCCGTCGAACGGAGTGAGCCGGACAAAGGATCGAAACGGTATACCTAGATGGGGTAGCTTAAGTGCGCCGGCCTAGGTGTAGTAGTGGAGAGCCTGGTGCCGATGCCGCCCGATTTTTTATCGGAAGGCACGGCATGGCCTCAAATAAATACAGATTTAAACCTTAAAGATTCTATTCTTGTGCACTACAAGACCTTGCTGTTATTAAGAATGCAAATCTGCTAGCATGGGAGTTTAATTAGAAGTATATTTGAAATCAATCAAAACTTATCTTTTTGCAATTGCAGTTATCAATTTTTTTTAGTGTGTATATCAAGTACATATCCGTAGCAATTGCAATGTGTTTGTGTACACTGCAAGGCTATTCACAATGCACAGGTAATCTTGGTGATAATATTTTTCTTGATGGAGATTTTGGATCTGGTGCTGCAAATATATTGACTCCTGATCCACAAATTGCGCCGGGTTATAATTATGCATTCAATCCACCGCCTAATGATGGCAGTTACACGATAACGAATAACACAGGTCCATGGGGCGGATTTGCTACGAATGCTTGGGTGAATATCAGAGACAATAGCGATGATCCAAATGGCTATATGATGGTTGTGAATGCTAGCTTTGAACCTAGTTTGTTTTATGAAAATCTGGTAGAGGGGCTTTGCGAAAATACACTGTATGTTTTTTCTGCAGACTTCTATAATCTGGTAAATGGACTAAATCAAATCAATCCAAATGTATCATTTCTTTTAGATGGGGTTGAAGTTTTTGAGTCGGGTAATATTGTGGAGAGTGATAATTGGCAAACTATAGGATTTACTTTTGCCACTGGACCGGGGCAGACTTCTCTTAGACTAGCCCTGCGAAACAATGCACCTGGTGGCCTAGGAAATGATTTGGCGCTAGACAATATTTCTTTTAGAGCATGCGGGCCCGAAGCACTCATACTGCCAGAAGAGGTAGCTAACATCTGTGAGGATGGCTCACCTTTAGAAATTGAAGCGACCATTATTGGAGATCAGTATGATACGCCTGTGGTGCAATGGCAGCAAAGTTTTGATCAAGGACTTACTTGGCAAGATCTACCTGGAGAGAACGGGCTTAGCCTTGTGCATACTGACTTGTCGTCGGGCATGTTCTACTACCGTTATCTACTGGCTAATGATCCGGACAATTTGATGAATAGTTTCTGTAGGGTAAATTCAAATGTCAAAATTATAAATGTAGTTCCTAAGTTTTGGACTATCGTAGATACTTTATGTGATGGCTTGTCATTTGAATTGAATAATAATTTATTTTTTGAGACTGGCATTTATACGGATAGTCTAATCAGTTCTGTAGGATGTGATAGTATTGTCACGCTTGATTTGACGATTGTGCCAGATGCAAATATTGAGGCAGTTTTTGATGTAGCTGAGCCTACATGCGCTGATTTTGATGATGGGCAGATTTCTATAGAAACTATTCTTAACGGACAAGCCCCTTATTCTATTTTTATAAATGAGGAGCCCCATCCTACGGGCAATATTAATGCATTGGAGGTGGGAGCGTATCAATATTTTATAGAGGATGTATTCGGGTGCAGTTTTGAGTCTACAATAAATTTGCAAGATCCTCCACCATTTACTGTAGATATTGGACCGGATCGCGAAGTAGAGTTGGGTTGTGATCCGATTAGGATAAATTCGATTGTGTCTCAGCCTGCCAGTAATTTTATCTGGTCGACTATGGATACTATAAATTGTGAAACAAACTGTGAGCGTATAGAATGGTTGCCGAGCAATTCCCAAACGCTTACATTGACTGCGAGTACTGCCGATGGGCAATGCTTTGCTTCGGATTCACTATTTGTAGAAGTAGTTAAGGTTCGCAAGGTTTATATCCCTAATACTTTTAGCCCAAATTTTGATGGCATCAATGATGTATTTAGCATTCAGGGCGCTGTGCCAAATGTAAAAGTAATAGAGAAGTTTTCCGTTTATAATCGCTGGGGAGCATTGCTATATGAAGGAAAAGACCTGATGCCGAATGATTTAGTGAGTGGTTGGGATGGTACTATTGACGGCGAAAAAGTAAACGCGGGGGTGTATTTTTATTCTGCAGTTATCCGTTTTCTTGATGACGAAATTCTTCTTTACAAAGGTAATGTTACACTTCAAAAGTAGCCTTTAAAATCATGTTAGAGTATTGCATATAGATAATTCCATGTGATTACTTTTATGCTGAATCAAGCAATGATAGAATACTATACTTATATTGAATCTGAATCAACAGGCAGAAAATGATAAATTACCAAAGTGTACTTCAGGATACTTACCAAAAAATATGTAGTGAAGAAAATACTGGGGAAGTAGCTAGCTATATTCCTGAGTTGGCTAAGATCAATCCTGATCAGTTTGGCGTTTGTGTTAAGACTGTAGGAGGCGAAGAATATGGAGTAGGCGATTGGAAAGCGAAGTTTTCTATCCAAAGTATTTCTAAAGTACTCGCGCTAAGTTTGACGTATAATCTACTAGGCGATAAAATCTGGGATAGAGTAGGGGTTGAGCCTTCAGGCAATGCGTTTAACTCATTGACACAATTGGAAACTGACAATGGCATTCCTAGAAACCCACTGATCAATGCAGGTGCTATGGTGATCTGTGATATGCTGATAAGTCATACTGATGATGCAAAAAAGGAGCTTTTAGAATTTATCAATCAAATTTGCCCGGACAGTAAAATAGAATACTCTGAAAAAATAGCACAATCTGAAAAGTCTGTCGGTTATAGAAACATAGCGCTTTGCAATTTTATAAAATCGTTTGGAAATATTGAAAATGATCCGCAGCTTGTACTTGACTTTTACTTTCACATGTGCTCTTTGGAAATGACTTGTCAAGAGTTGTCAAATACCTTTATGTTTTTGGTGGATGATAATTTTCGCTCGACGAAAGGTGAAAAGGTCTTAGATATGCAGAAGGCGATGCGCTTGAATGCCATTATGCAGACTTGTGGATTCTATGATGAGTCCGGAGAGTTTTCTTTTAGGGTTGGACTGCCCGGTAAAAGTGGCGTAGGAGGAGGAATACTAGCCTTGCATCCAGATAAATACTGTGTTGCTGCTTGGAGTCCCAAGTTAAATGCAAAAGGAAATTCCTCTCGTGGCATGAAATTTTTAGAATTGTTTACGAGCAAGACAAAGTCTGCCATATTTTAAGGAAGAACTACCGGAAATGCCACAGCTATTCTATTATTTAATAAATAAAAGTTTATGAATCAGGACCACGATCCGTTAAAGCTATCAGAAGAATTACTTTATTCCGTTAAAGTAAAAAAAGAGAATACTGATCTGCTTGAAAATTTGACTAAGCTTAACCTGGATGGCTTAATAGCGCATCTAGATAATGATCCGAAAAAACTTGTTTTCTGGATCAATTGCTACAATGCCTATTATCAAATTCTGCGGCAAACCCATTCTGTTGAGAAAAAGAAAATCTATAAAGTATCTGATATTCATATTGCTGGTGAAACATTCAGTCTTGATGAAATAGAGCATGGCATCCTAAGGAGAAATACTGCAAAGTACTCATTGGGTTTACTGTCGAATCCATTCTCCCGATCAGTGATTAAAGATTTGATGGTTGATAAGATCGATTATCGTATTCACTTTGCTTTGAATTGCGGAGCAAAGAGCTGCCCGCCAATTGCCTTCTATAATCTAGCTGGAATCGAAGATCAATTGAATCTAGCTACGCAGTCGTTTTTAGAGAGTGAATCTGTTTTTGATAAAGAGAAAAAAGTGCTTACCACTACAGCTCTATTCCAATGGTTCAAATTTGATTTTGGTGGGCTCGATGGAATTAAGACAATTTATAAGAAACAACTTGGTATGGATATCGATGAATACAAAATAAAATACAGCGATTACTCTTGGGAAGATGCCTTAGAGAATTTTGTGGAATAAAGTGATAGTGTTTTTTATGTGAATAGATAATTCAAGCATATGAGACTCTATTATCTTATTTTAGGTCTTCGTCTTTTCCCGCCTGGTTTGATAGGAATACCACCACGGTTCATTCGTGATGCATTTTTAATAGCGCCTTTGTTTTTCATCATTTTATCAAACTGAGCGACCTGTTCTTTTATTTGGGGTGTTCTAATGTTTAATCCTTTCAAGATTCGGTGATGTTGTTCTGCCACTTTCCATTTACCTCTATTCGCATTGATGGAAGCCAGCTGTAATGCCACCATGGCTTTCTCATCATCAGAAGGAAGTTCTATAGCTTGTGCTTTGGTCAACCACATCTCTGCTGTATCATTATCTTTAGCTTGCATCGCCATAGAGCCTTTCAATAAGAAATACAAAGCACGATAAGTTTTGTATAGCCAATTTGGTTTTAAAGTCAGTGCTAATCTTTTTTCGGCCTCATCAAATTTCATGTCTTGCATCAAGGTTGATGCTGACTGAATAGTACCCATGAAAATATAACTGGCTAGCATAATGATAAATAACAACCAAAACCATATGGAATACCAAAATCCAAAACCACTCATAAAGGTAAAGGCTAGACCACCGATCAAACCCAGTGCCATCAAGCCAAACTTCACATATATATTTATTGTAAACATTTATTTAAATTTTGCACCCAAAAATACGGTAAAAGCTATCAATTGAGGTCTCTGAAGCGGCTAAAATTGATAATAAGTCGATTTTACTTGAGCCAAGCCTTATCACTCAGCAACATATAGTTGCGGTGAACCGCTAATTTGATAGCATTAGGGAAGACTTTTTTGAATTTATCCTCAAAGAATCGATCTGCTTCAGCCTGATTCTCTTTTGTGAGGGCTAGAGTATTGAGTAGGATAGCGCCATCTGGCAGAAGGCAATTTGCTAGATACTCTAGATATTTGGTTTCCCAATAAGGGGCAGGAGTGATATTGTCTAAAAATACATCGCTACAAATAAGCTGGTATTTTTCTTGACAAGTGGCTGCATATACTTCTGCATTAGCACAGATCATTTGGAGACTACTTTTTATTTTGTTTGCGTTATATACTTCGAAAAGATATAGTACGGCTTCGTCCAATTCAACACCAGTATAATAAGCCTTAATTTGATACGTATTTTGTAAAATCAATGGAATAGAGCCAAGTCCAAACCCCAGAACTAACACCTCTTGCTCGTTTACTTTGCTCAAGTCCATTTGGGCAAAACTGCCAGCAAAATTATGGTAATTTTCATCATAGGAGTAAATGGCATTTTCGCTACAGAGTTGTAGCTTGCCTTTATGCATGCATACGTATAGATGTGGGTTTACTTCACTGGGAGCACTTTCGATATGTACCTCAGTTATATAACTTAACCATTTTTTCCAAGTTGGGATCATTCGTTTTGATTAGGCAGAGCGTTGTCTTTCCCAGCCACGGTATTCAGTAGTAATATCGAATATATGCTTCAATATATTTTTGTCATCTTCCGAAAGTGCTTGGCCTCTGCGGCTCATCACCAAATTTGCTGTTTCGATGACCTTTTCTATGCGATACGTTTTATAACTACTGTCTGGCCCTCCCCAAGTAAAAGAAGGAATGAAGTTTTTTTGATAACCAGCGCCGTATATGTTGCAGGCTATTCCTGTCACGGTACCCGTATTGAACATGGTATTGATACCGGCCTTGGAGTGATCACCCATGATGAGTCCACAAAACTGCAAGCCCGTTTTTGTAAAACTAGAATTGGTATAATCCCATAGTTTTACTTCTGTATAATTATTTTTTAGATTACTATTGTTCGTATCTGCTCCCAGGTTGCACCATTCACCAATCACAGAATTGCCTAGGTAGCCTTCGTGGCCTTTATTAGAGTACCCTTGCATTACTATGTTGTTGACCTCTCCACCTACTTTGCAGTGGGGTCCAAGTGTAGTGGCACCATATATTTTAGCACCCATCTTTAGGACTGAATTTTCTCCCATTGCGAATGGACCACGAATCAGGCAGCCCTCCATTATCTTGGCACCTTTTCCTATGTAGACCGGTCCATTATTCGCGTTGATGATACATGGTGATATTTCAGCGCCTTCTTCTACGAAGATATGCTCTCTCCCTTGAACCATAGCGTAGGATGGGACAGGTAGTGTCTCCCGATTTTTTGTGAGCTGCTCGAAGTCGTGCTTGATAGCATCTTCGTTTAAGCTAAATAAATCAGTAAGTTGTTTGATGCGAAGTAGGGGTGTGTCGCCAATTTCAAATCCTTCCAATTCGTTGATATCCTCGTTTTGGATAAGGTTTTCAAATTGTTTTCTATTGAGCAAAGCTGCAATCAGGTCACCATCTTTAAGGAGTGCCTCATTTTCTTGAAGTTGTTCTATTAGTTTGCAGATATGAAAAGTCGGCAATACGCTTGCATTGACTACGTAGTTGGTGTCTTGAATATTTATAGGGTACTTTTCGGATAGGTAGTCTTGCGTGATAAAGGAAACATTAGCTGAGAAGTATTTTTCCCATTTTTCTTGTATGGTCATGATCCCTAGGCGCAGCGAGCCTACAGGCTTTGTATAAGTGAGCGGCAATAGTTTTTCTCTAGTATCATCATCAAACAAAATGATATTCATTACTTCTGTTTTAGGTATTTATCTATAGGTACGTTTTCGAACTTAATATTACTCAATTTTTGGCAAAAAAAAATCTCATTTTTCGATTTGAAAAATGAGATTTCCTTTTTTGTTTTTTATCGTCAAGATTATTCGCTAGGTGCTTCTTCTTTAGCCTCAGCTTCAGGAGCAGCGTCATCTTTTTTCTTAGCAAATTTGGTCTTAGCAAAACGCTTGTTGAACTTATCAATTCTACCAGCGGTATCGACAAATTGCATTTTTCCAGTAAAAAATGGATGTGAATCACTAGAGATTTCCATCTTAACCAATGGATATTCTTTTCCGTCTTCCCAAGTTACAGTATCTTTGGTAGGAGCACAAGATCTGGTTACAAACATCTTATCGGTAGATAAGTCCTTGAAAACCACCTTTCTATACGTTTCTGGATGAATTCCTTTTTTCATTTCTATATTGTATTAAGTATATAATATACAGTTTGGACCGCAAAGATAACTTTTTTCTAGTGAAAATGCCCAAAAATTAGGTGATTCAATTATGAATTATGAGTGATGAATTATGAATTCTTCTCTTTCCTGAAATATCCCATAGTTGCCTTAGAAATACTCTTTTTCCTTGCGTGAGATTGTTACGAAATTGAAAAGTTCATTCTTGGAGGCCATTTGTCACGATTTTTAAAAAAGAAAAATCGCGCCAAATGGGATGATTCGCTAAATTCACCCAGGGCTGAAGCCCCGGGCTCTTATATTTAGCCACCTTGTGGCTATTAAATTTTATATGA
>CALIEI010000009.1 GCA_938022165.1 uncultured Saprospiraceae bacterium
ATGGATAAAACGCAATCCTAGAGAAATTAGTTTGGTAGAGGTGTAGAAAAATTAGGGTGATCATATATAAGTAAAAGTCTCTATGCAAAGACGCTTCATTACGAGCTAGATTAGCTATATTAAAAACAAACCATTCTCATATATCAGTTCTCCATCCGCAAAGATTTGACCCCCATTTTTCATCTCTGTGATCATATCCCAATGCACACTGGATTCATTCTTTCCTCCACATTGTAAATAGGACTGTCCGATAGCCATGTGAACCGTTCCGCCAATCTTTTCATCGAACAAGATATTGTTAGTCATTTGTTGGATATTATAGTTCGTACCAATGGCCGCTTCTCCGAATCTTCGAGTGCCTTCCATGCTAAAAATCTCATCTAAGAAATCTTTACCACGTCTAGCTTCCCACTTTTCGATATAGCCATCCTTGACCCAAAGGGTAACGCCTTCTACATCTTTTCCAAAATATGCGCCCGGATAAGAAAAGTGAATCTGTCCATTGACAGAGTCTTCTACTGGGGAAGTATATACCTCTCCTGATGGCATATTTGTTTGACCATCCGAGTTGATCCAGGTACGCCCTTTAGTATTGAATTTTATGTCTATACCATCTCCTTTATAATGTACATCTTGTGTGTCATTAAGATGGTCGACTATTCCTTGTTGTTTCTTACTTAGTTTTTTCCACTCAGCGCTTGGATCCTCAGCGTAAAGGTTGCATGCATTAAATACAAACTCACTATACTCATCTAATGACATGCCCGCTGCCTGCGCTGAAGCTTCAGTAGGGTACTGACATAGACTTCTTTTTAAATCTCTTGTCGCTGTTCTTTTAAAATAGGTATCGCTGATTCCTTTAGTAGCGGCTTGGAATTTTTTCACTTTTTCAGCATCGTTATTTTGATCTTCCCGCAAATTAAAAGGTGCCCTTATGTATAGGTAAGCATCAAAAGATTCCATCGCTTGTTTTCGGAGGAAAGGTTCTTGTTGCAATTGTTTCTCACTGGCATGTTCAAAAAATATCTTACCCTTACTGCTGAAGTCCATTGCAGGAACTATTTGGTATGCACCAGCTTTAAGTGCCTCCTCATATAGTGCCTTTACCAATGGCTCCGCTAAAGTTGTCGTTTGTATATAAAATTTGTCCCCCTCTTGGATCTCTAAGCAATAGTTGACAAGGAGATGAGCGTACTTTTGTAGAATAGACATGGTATTTTCCTTTATTAAATATGGGCTAAGATAAAAGATTAAAATTGAGTTCCACGGGTGGATTGACTAGTTTATACTTTACGTCCAAAACAGATGCATTGATAAACTTTGTTTTGGCTTGCTCAATGACACCATATGCTTCATGGATATGACCGAAAACATGAACTCTAGGATTAATTCTTTTGACAGCATTCGTTAAATCTTCACATCCAACTAGATCTCCTCGTATAGTTCGATCTAAAATATTAAGCGGAGGACCATGAGTGATGAGAATATCTGTTTTATTTGGAATAAGATCCCAATGTGATTTTATATGACCACCTCTATCTCGATTGAATGCCCAATCAAAAAATCTAGGACTTACAGGTGATCCCCAAATACTAATCCCTTCAATATCAATACCAGTATCATTTAAATAGATTATACCATTTGGAATTATGCGCTCAATTTCTTCGGTCATACTCTCTTCAAAGAAAAAATCATGGTTACCAGCGATAAAGATTTTATATTTAAAATCTAGGCTCTCGTACCATGCTAAAAAATCAAGCACTTCAGAAAGATGCCCACGCTTAGATATATCACCTGCATGTATGATCATATCGCCTGTAGGCAAATTTAAATCAGCATGAAAACCATGCGTATCAGAAATGAAAACAATTTTCAAAGGATACTTTATTTTTTTGGGTACGATTAAGTTTTTTACTCGTGACAAAGCATCGCTATCCACTCTCCACTTTCAATTCTCAACTAAAACTTACTTTTTCCTTTCCGTCACATACATCACTAACTCTTCAAGCGAAGTTTTAGACGGGCTATCTGGGAAAGTATTCAAAATTTCAAAAGCACGATTTCTATATTCGTACATCGCCTCTGTTGCATACTCAATGCCGCCACTGGCTCTTACGAAAGAAATGACTTCCTGCACTTTCTTTTTGTCAGTATTGTGATTTTTGATAATGTTGATGATTTTACGCTTTTGCGTCCAGCTTGAATTTTCCAAAGCATAGATCAATGGTAAAGTCATCTTCTTTTCTTTGATGTCGATACCGAGTGGCTTCCCAACATCATCATCCCCAAAGTCAAATAGATCATCTTTGATCTGGAAGGAGATACCAATATATTCTCCAAACTGCTTTATCTTTTCCACCGTTGCTTTATCATCAGTAGTAGTGGCAGCGCCGGCTGCACAAGCAGCAGAAATCAAAGAAGCAGTTTTGCCTTTGATGATTTCGTAGTATATATCCTCTTTAATATCTAAGCGTCTAGCCTTTTCTATTTGCAGGAGCTCTCCCTCACTCATCGCTTTGACCGCGTTAGAAACAATTCGCAGCAACTCAAATTCATTATTATCTATCGCCAAGAGTAAACCCTTAGACAATAGGTAATCGCCACATAACACTGCTATCTTATTTTTCCATAATGCGTTTATAGAGAAAAATCCTCTACGCTTATTGGCATCATCGACGACATCGTCATGAACCAAAGTGGCAGTATGAAGTATTTCAACAAGAGAAGCAGCGTGATAGGAAGATTCGTTGACTTCCCCACACAATTTAGCGCAGAGAAACACGAACATTGGCCTTACCTGTTTGCCTTTTCGTTTAACAATATAGTAGGTGATTTTTTCTAACAAAGGTACTGGAGAACTCATCGCTGTTTTGAACTTGCCCTGAAAGGCATTCAACTCTGCAACAATGGGTTTCTTTATAGTGTCCAAGGATTGAACCATAATAGTACTTTTGCTATAGCATTTA
>CALIEI010000010.1 GCA_938022165.1 uncultured Saprospiraceae bacterium
CAATCGCTATGCTGCAATCATCCGATGGATCTAGTGTCGGATTTCCTCCAAAATTACATTCCGTCAAATTATTTATGCCGCCATTATCGCAATCTAGTAAAGCTAGGGGATGGGTTGCATCTCCCGCTATGATCGCACATAAATCTAAGCCTGCACTTATCACTGATATGCACTCATCCATTTGATCTATTGGATTCCCTCCATTGTTGCATTCTGTCAAATTATCTACTCCACCTCCATCACAATCGGCATTAGCAAGCGGGTGAATAGGATCACCATTTATCAATGCACAAATATCTATGCCTTCAGCAATCGCTGCACTACAGTCATTACTTGGATTCGATGGATCTGCTCCATTGTTACATTCTGTCAAATTATCTATTCCTCCACCATCACAGTCTGCTGTCGCTAAGGGGTGATTTGGATTACCCATAATAATTGAACAAATGTCTACATTCGCCGCAATGGCTATGTTGCAATCATCCGATGGATCTACTGTCGGATTTCCACCAAAATTACATTCCGTCAAATTATCTATACCGCCATTATCACAATCTAATAAGGCGAGGGGATGGGTCGCATCTCCAGCTATGATCGCACACAAATCTAAACCTGCCGCTATCACTGATGTACACTCATCAGCTGCATCTAATGGATCTCCTCCATTTACACATTCGGTTACATTATCTACTCCGCCACCATCGCAATCTAAGTTTGCTAAAATACTCATTGGATTCGCTGCTATTATCGCGCATACATCTAAGCCTGCTGCCGTTGCTACAGTACACTCATCATTAGGATTACTTGGATTCGTGCCATTGATGCATTCAATAATATTACTCACTCCGCCTCCATCACAATCTGCACTCGCTAGAGGATGGTTTGGATCATTCATAATCAAGGTACAAATATTAATTCCGCTTGCAATAGCAGCTACACAATCATCAGTATCATCGTAAGGATCTATACCATAATTGCATTCAGTCAAATTATTTATTCCTCCACCATCACAATCTTCATTAGCTAATAAATGATTTGGATTCGCCATTAAAATTGCACAGATGTCTAGTCCTTGAGCAGCAGCTAAAAGGCAATCTCCACTGGCATTTAAACCTGCATCATGTGTCAAATCGTCCCCTAATGCTGCATTAAAACTAAATATGGGACCTTGACCATTCATATCAGATTCGCTGTCTATCCCAGATGGACTAAATGGGTAAGTATCAGCATTAGGAGTTGTGGTAGTACTTGGATCATATTCTATATAATAGTCTCCAGATGGAATATCTTCAAACAGATAATTTCCATTAGTATCAGTAAATACTGTAGCTACAGGAAGTCCTGTATTCGCATCGAATAATGTAACCGTAACATTTTCTACGCCCCCTTCACCTGGATCTTGTATTCCATCTCCATTAAGATCTAACCAAACAGTCTGTCCAATATCAGCGGTATGAAATATACCGGCATCAATAGTTAAATCATCACCTGATGTTGGATCAAAATTTATTTGACTAGTTAATCCACTTGGCATTGCATCACTGTCGTTTGCTCCATTACCCGAATTTGATGAAGTGAAATCAAAATCATTTCCAAGACTACTTGTGCTTGGGTCAAATTCGATATAGTAATCTCCCAAAGGAACATCTTCAAACAGATACATACCATCAGCATCTGTTATAACAGTGTCTAATGGTAAGCCCGTATTGAAATCATATAATATTACTGTTACACCTGCAATTCCTGCCTCCGTTGGGTCTTGTATTCCATCTTGGTTGGTATCTATCCAAACATAATTTCCAAGATCGGCAACAGGCACAATACCTGCATCTATCGTTAAATCATCGCCTAGTAGAGGATCAAAACTAATAGTCCCTGTGCTACCTGAAGCATCTACATTACTATCTGTATTCCCTGCACCTATATTTTGGTCAGTAAACACATAATCTTGTCCTCCAGAGGTAGTGCTAAAATCAAAAACAATTTCGTAATCTCCGGCAGGTAAATTTTCAAATAGATACATACCGTTTATATCCGTTAATACAGTATCAAGTGGCATGCCTGTAACTGCATCAAATAATATTACTTGAACGTTAGCGATACCAACTTCCAATGGATCTTGAACACCATCACCATCTGCATCCACCCAAACAAAGTTTCCAAGATCAGCAGCAGGAATCACACCCGCATCATGGGTAAGGTCATCCCCTAAAGTAGCATCAAAGCTAAAACTAGGAGTAACTCCATTTGCATCAGCTTCACTGTCGTTTGTCCCGTTACCCGCGCCTGGTGTAGTGAACAAATAATCTGAAACACCTGGGGAGACACTAGTACTCAGATCAAATTCAATAAAATAATCTCCACTTGGTAAATCTTCAAATAGATAATTTCCATTTGCATCAGTGAGTACTGTTGCAATTGGTGCTCCTGTTGCTGCATCAAATAATGTAACTGTAGCTCCTTCAACTCCACCTTCTCCCGAATCTTGTATGCCATCACCGTCTAAGTCTATAAACAGTAAATCTCCAATATCAGCTAATATTATTTCAATACTCACTTTAGCTTCTTCATCTTCACTTTGATCTCCATCATCATTGTTGGATTCAGAATCTACATCAGTTTCACCATTATATGATGTAATTTCTGCTACATTTTCTATCATACCTCCATTCAGAATCTCACCTCTTATTTCAATTAGTTCACAAGCACCTGATGCAATTAGAGGAATTTGCCATGTACCAGAAGTACCCCCAAACAAAAATGTTCCTGTACTAGATGTGTAATCAATGTAGGCAAGATCAGGTGGCCATGAATCCGAGACTACTATAGCATCTGCATCAAACTCTAAACCTAATGAAGGGTCTCGCACATTACATACTTCGATGCAATAAGTTAAGGTATCGCCAATGCCAGGAAACATAGGAGCATCGCATATGGTCTTTTCTAATTCTAAATCTATACAATCAATCGCTTGAACATTCCATACATTTGAAACAGAAGGGCAATTGGCTGTGCTTGAAAATCCTCTTACTATATAGTCTCCTGTTTGAAAAGGTCCTGTCCATTCATTTGTAGTCGTTACAGCAGATATGATTTCAAAACCTCCTGCTAGTCGATACCACTCATAAGAATCAAATCCAATATCTGTAGTCAATGTAGCAGGGGCGTATAAATTACAAAACTCGGTATCACCTGTTAGATTAATTACTCCATTTGGTTCAACAACTAAATCAACATCATCTTGTATCATACACCCTCCTCCAAAATCATATGTAATCGTATAAGTAAAAGTTCCTACACTAGTAGGTGTAAAAAGTGGGTTTTCTATAGTCGGCTCATCTAGGAAAGTAGAGGGGCTCCAAGTTATATCCACAGCATCAGAAAACTCCGCTGGAATTACTAATTGTAAAAATGATGTTGAATTTACACAAGTTTGATTTTCAGCTAATTCAACTGGAAACACTTCTAGTTCTCGCATAAAAATAATATTAGTACTAGCGCAATCACCTATAGTACCAGATGCTGTAATAGAGACGGTAACTCCTGGCTCGTTTAGACCAAAATAAACGCTATCTCCAACTACTCTTTGATAAGCACTATTGGGTGGATCTAATGTAAATGTATAATCTCCACAAATTTCTACTCCAATTTCTTGATCAGGACACAACACTGAAGTAGATGGTAAATCGGCTAAGAAACTAGGCTGAATTTCATCAAATGGAAATACATTATTTGTACATGTGCAAGATGTCTCGTAATCAATATTCATAATTACAGGACAACCATTTGGCTCATCTACCACAAAACATTGAGTAACGATAATAGTATCCTGACTTGCAATAAACTGACTTGGGTAAAGGTCATTTCCTAGTATTGGGTCAAATGAATCTAGAAGACTATTTCCTGTAAGATCATCGTGCAAAGAAATACTGATATCTCCTGTATAATCATTCTGACCTGGGTTGAAAAGCATTGCTTCATAGCACATTGTAACCGAGTCACCATAGTTGGTACACTCACTATTGAGTGTAAGATCTAAAACCTCAATGGGTGGATTTAGGTTAATTCCAAAATTATCATTTACAGAATTTTGTACCCACACATCACAAGTACCACCGGTTGCACATATGGCATCTTCTATATATTCTCTAATATCAACGCCAATTCTTACACCATCACAATTTGCCGCTTCAGTCATTACCCCTTTATATGAAATAGTAAATTGACCACCTACTGGCAAATTATTTACGCCATCAAAACATATTTGTGTCTTATTGCCTATCATATTTTCCACTACTGTTCCAGTAGATAGGGTAGAGGGAATAACATATTGCACTGATCCAGATTCATATTCTAGCTCTTCTGGGAAAGTCAAACATATTTGAATGCTATCACCTGATCCAAACTCTGATATATTTAATCCAGTTAAAGTAAATTCAGTAGATTCAGCACCACAATAAGCATCACTTGGTTTGGCTGTTGTTAATATTTGCGCATAGTCGACAGGATTCGCACCATTTATTATTATTGAATTACTATTGATTAAACCAGAAGCTAACCTGTCTGGAGTACACGGATCTGCAGCTGTAAATTCAAAAAATGTTTTTGACCCTGATACAAATTCATCACAGTCTGTAAACATTTCAAAACGAATGACAAATTGATTACTATCTGCAGATACATTTACACCAGGTAAACCAAACATGTCAATGTGGCTACTAAATATGGCGTCATCAGCATAACTTAAATTTATTCCATTTATACTTGGGTCAGGGATACTTGTAAAAGGCAAAGACAAATCACCAGCATTGGGATATGATATTTCAAATGAATTGGGCACAATAGAAGCTCCGCCTACTGGTAGCTCCCATTCTAATAATAAATCTGTAACCGTAACAGTTTTTACATTCTTCACTAATACAGAGATTGGAATTGGCTCGCAAAGATCAAATGTCTCTACGGCTAAGGGAGAAACAAAATCTGCTTGTATACCTGCTTCGCCAAATGTATATCCGTAGCATTTTTGGGTACTATTACATGACTCTGTATTTCCTATTACAAGAGCTTGAACCTCTGGATCCATACATCCCGAAGTAACAGTGGCACATACTTCTGGAGCTAGTAAAGGCGGCTCTGGGCAAAATAGTAAAGTACTACCTACACTAAATTGTACACAATCTCCCTGATCCAAATCTGGCAATCCAAAACTGTAAGTAGTAAATGTTGAAGTAGACCCTACAGTATTAAAAGGAATAGGCGTCCCTGTATTGTCAAAGATATTTGACAACAGTACACTCGTAGGCACCTCTACTGACCCTATTACACCTTGATGTACAGCTAGACTAGAATCCATCATATCGGTGGCACATACTTCAAAGCTTACTGTTTCTACGGATGTTCCGGGTATTACACTCGAAATTAAAGACTGGGAAACTGTCGCTGTCAAGGGAGGAAATCCTGAACGATTGTCCGTCAACAAAAGATCTGAACTTGTATTATCATCAATAAGAACCATTCTATCCAGATCTTGAATATTATAATAGTTAGCTCCATTACCGTAAATCAAACAACTGTCTAATTCATTATTAGCACCCGTTGCAGCAGTAAAATTACATCTGTAACAAGTACTATTTGGTGGGTTGTATGGATGTTGATAATCATAAGTTAATTCAAAATTAGATATATTCGATAAGTCACCTGGACATACCATGCATAAATCATACGAAATGGTTAGACTATCCTTAAAAAGCCCTCCCAATCCTACACCCAAACCTGGAAATCCATCTGCTAGCGGATTGAAAGCTATAGTTCCTTCATTACCATTAGATACAGAACAAAAAGTATCTCCGCCAAAATCTACACATGAAAAATTAGTTGTGTCTTGAAGACTCAAAGGAACTGCTTTCCCCGAAGGGTTACTTGCTTGTAGATTACCACAATACATCATTGGTGAAAAAATAGGTGCTTCTATATCTTTGATTTTGAAATAAGGAAAGTATTCATCCGTAAACCATCCAAGTGGGGTAGTATTATCAACTGAAAAAGTGTGTGTCGCAGTACCACCACAGTCATCAAACTCAATAGCACTAGTTGCACTCACATCAGAAGGGCAATAGGTTTCTACTATAATATTTTCCCTACAAGTTCCTCTCGACGAACTACAATTGTTAGAAAATTCATCTAATACACTTATAAAAGACCAGCCGAACACATTTAATTGACTTACTTGAGATTTTCCATTGGCTTCTGCAATAGGGTTTTTTATTAACTTTAAATGCTGCGTCAAAAATAGAGTATCGCCAACCTGTACATCATATGCATTAAACCAGTCTTGAATGCAATTTCCATTATCCTCAAAAAAGGTGACACCTCTGCATTCCTCAATCATATCTTGATTGTAGAATAATAATCCTACATAATTATTATCATAGAAGTCAAACCCTGAATTTACACAATCTCTATTAGCAGATCCAAAAGATTCTAGATTGCTCCAAGGGTGCGTTCCAAACCACGGGTTGGCACCCCCAATAGTACTAGTACCCGCATCATTACAAGAGGGGATAGCATCTAAATCTATTGTCGTTCTTGAAGTGCCTCCAAGTTTCTTAATCGAAAAATCAACCAACTCCGATTCTCGTGGATTGAATGTAAGTTCATTTCGATCAAAGCTATTATCCGGTGCTCTGGGTAGAGTTCTTAATAAAAGCTGATACAAATCACGTCTAACTGATTCTTCCGTTTTAAATACATAAAAGGTCTCATAAAACATGGTGTCACCCGGTAGGTATCTATTTCTATCCGCTAACGGGACATTTTCTGGTAATACTTTTGTTGTGCAAGTTGCATCAGTATATCCTGTATTGAGTCTATATGATTGTGATACGCCCTGTTCAAAATCACAGCTACAACCTGTTGCATTGGGGTTTGATCTAAATAGTATACTTTCGCAAGCCTTTACTGTATTGCAAGTACATGTACCCGTATCACATTCTTCAATGACTTGGTGGTTACCTACCATATAGACATTTGGTGCACACAGTACAGTATCCACTTGCAAATCATATTGATAGCACACTTGAGTTCCTATATCATTCGATCCAGCAGCAATAGTTAATACTCTAGTCTCAGGTGCTATATTATTCCAAGTTGCATCAGAATCGGGTATTGGTGTACCATTCAGGAGTATAGAACCAGGCACTAATGCTACATCTTGGACTATAGAAGGTGATCCACTATATACCACTTGTAGACGATTAGTTGTATTCGCATCTGGGCAAGCTGTTACATTTGTTCGTTCATATACATAGCACAATTCAACAGTTTCTGTCTTTACTCCTGAGATCCCAGTAGCACCAAAGTCAATCCCAAAAAAGCTGTTTCCTACTTGACTTTCATTGGTAGTGATAGAAGTGGCACCATTGACAATATCAAAAGGAGTTACCGGAGGAAAAACTCTAAATCCTGTACCACAATCTCTATTTGCTTCTACATAGAACTGAGAAAACGAACATACCAATTGTGTACAAGCTATAGAGGTGGGATCAGGTGGCAATGCACAGACAAAATCCATCTCTACTGATACGTTCAACATTTGTCCTCCAGGTAAGTCATCAAAAAATCCATCTCCATCTGCATCAGTTACACCAACTCCTATTCCATCTGGATCAAAAGTAAGGGTAGAAAAGTCAATGTTAATATCATCATTGATCCAGTTATAAGTACCACTAGGAATTTCCATTCGATTAGCACCAGTGCCTACAAACACTCTCGCCAAATCTAAACTTGGTCTCTCGCATGTCTCAAATCCAATGCTTAAATCTGTAAACATCCCAGAAGCAGAATCAGCTATCGAACTCTCTAATGTCAAATCGATTATAGCTGGATCTCCGCATACTCCTGGTTGTTGACTCAATACAGAAGTAGCTATTGGCGCTGGCCTCGCCCTAGGTGCAATTGTTATAGTTTGGTCAAACTGGGTTATCTGACAATCCTGACCAGCGCATCCGTATCTAGCGATATAGCTAATAGGAAATACATTTTGCCCAAGTGGACAGTCGTCTACTTGATAACAAAATTGAAGGTTCACTCTTTCACCAGTATTAAATAATGTATCAGAAGGATTATTATTTGTGTTGGATACAAAACTACCGCCTGGTACTGTCATCAGTAATGACTGGTTCGCTGCATCATAATTATAGGGTATAGGGGTACCATTTGATCTGACTGAGTTCAATTGAATGTCTTGAGTCAAATCCAGATTGGCAATCTCAAACTCAAAATCTTCTAGATAAGCAGAAATCCCATCTTGAGACAAGCTAACAGTTGTACAAGTATTCGCATTCAAGTTTCTTATTACCGTTGCAGGCGCACTCTGAAAATTAATGACGGGCGTTTTGATGATAGAGTTGTATGTCCTGATGGGCGTAACTGAAGTCTTGCAGTTGCTAAAATTACCTAGCGTATCTTCAAAAATAAAATTGAAATCAATATCTACTGTATATTCTAGCCCATTGATATTGGCATCACAGGTACTCTTTACACCTACATATCCTACAAAAATTCCATCTGTAACTCCATCTAACAAAAACCTAGGTTTGTCTGGGTCAGGATTCACTACTGAGATACTCGTTGCATCATTATAATGAGTAAGTTCAAAACCTGCATACTGCATACCAGGTTGAAAGTCCAATGTCATTTGTGTTCCAGATATATTTCCGGGCTCCTCTATGTAAATTAGAAAGGCTAATGTATCTGGCCTACCACAGACCACTAACTCATCAGTCTCCGCAAATCCGGGCACATCCAATAATTCAATTACCTGAATATCAGGGCATTGTGATTTTAATTCGGCTATAGCAAGTATGGAAAAACAGGCTACAAAGAGTAGCGTCAGGCATTTGTTTGGATATCTCATCATTTATTGGTTGATATTCTCCCATAAGTGGAAGAGTTTCTATGTCACATATAGCTTTATTTTACATATGTAACCATATTATGTTACGAATGTGACATGTTATAACACTTACCAATAAGTGATTTCCATTATTTCTTTAGAATAGTTGCCTTTGCAAGTATTGAATTGCTTAATTACACTCTAAATCATTGAATGTTAAACGCTAATCCACTAAATTTATCTGCTTCACTTTATCCAATCTAATCCTTTTTCCATCTGATAAAATGACAAATTCTTCCTTGTTTTTTGTCTGTAAATCTAGAATTTGTGTAATTATCTTGTTATGAGTATTACTTTCTACATAATGGATTTCTACCTTGTTTTTTCGCATAGCGTATATCTCGAGGTAATCATACCATCCGCAATCTACAGGCACATAAATATCGTCTAGAATAGAGGGCAATTCTAGGACATCATCTATGACGATATCTGCTTTTACAGCTTGATCTTTGTTGCTCTTAATAAAGCAAGATTTTAGACCTGAAGCATTTGCTCCTTTAATATCCGAATGGATACTATCGCCAATAACCAACACTTTACTTTTATCTATCGATTGATCAAGGGTATTCAAAGCAAAATCAAAGAATGCAACATCTGGTTTAGCAACGCCTATCTCATCAGAAACTATTATTGAGTCAAATAATTTTGTTAGCCCACATTTTTCAATCCTTGGACGTTGGACTTCTTTTAGACCATTAGTGATGATGCTGAGCTTATAATTTGATTTTAATTTTACCAACATTTCTTTTACCTCAGGACGAACGGTGGTGAACTTGATCAGATTGTCAAGATATCGGGCATTAAATGCTAATCCATCTAAATGAACTAATCCTATTTCCTTTAAAAACAAGGTGAATCTTTGCTCTCGGATATCTACAGCAGTTATTTTCTTATCTTCAAAATTCTTCCAAATTTTAGCGTTTATAGCATTGTAAATTTTATAATAATCTGACTTTTGTTCTAATTCGTAATCAATAAAGCATTGATCAAATGCCAATCGTGAGCTTTCATGAAAATCAACGAGTGTATTATCAAAATCAAACATTAACCACTCAAATTTCAATTCTTCTTTACTTAAAGTACACTTCAAAATATTGTATTTTTATAATCTCAAGTTATATCTAATTCTTTAATTAACAAGTATACTTTTTGTTTGGTTTTTTGGGCACATCTCGATTTCACTACGTTACATTCGAGACCAGGCTATTCATGACGCCGCGTTCGCTTTGGTGCCTGCCAACGCTTCAATGCTTAGTCGCGCACTAGTGAGGCAAGCTCACTATCATTACTATCCTTTGTGCATTTCAAAGCTAGTAGCATTTTGATTGGGAAAAATATTTTGTGCCAAAGAAGCATCCTTCGGGAAAAAGTTATTTATTCTTAGTTCCATTTTACCGGCCTAGTGCTGTGGAGTAGTGCCGATTTTTATCGGCAGACCTGAAGGCTTGCCCGACTCTTTTAGTCGGGGAAACGAAAGGGCCGAGCGAATAGCGAGCTACGTAACATAACGCCCTGATTTGGCATTCAGGTATATATATCTTAGTGCGGTTCACTATACATATACCTAGACAAAATAGACTACTATGAAAAAAACCTGCCACATCAGGGAGGCCCCAAATAAAAAAGGAGCTCAGATTTACCCTGAACTCCTTTCTTAAATTTTAAGTTAACCTAGATTAATTCCAAATCCAACTTCTCTTTGGATTGGCCTTATCGATCTTGATAGGCAAGTTTTCCAAATACTTGATACCTGTATTAGGTTCATTAAATCTAAGTACTCTTATTTCAGTTCTTCTGTTATACTGATGCTCTTCTTCAGGGCACTCAATAAAGTTAGCACATCTATTTCTAAGTTGTGATTCACCATATCCCTTAGCAACAAGTCTGCTGGCGCTGATACCTCTCTTTACTATGTATGCAACTGCTGCATTGGCTCTATTTTGAGATAACTTTTCATTGTATTTCACAGTACCTCTAGCATCTGTATGCGAACCTAATTCAATAGTGAGGGTAGGGTATCTGTTCATCAATGATACTACTTTCTCTAATTCATTTGATGCATCATCACGTATATAGAACTGATCAAAATCGTAGTAGATATGAGGTAGTTCAATTACTGCGCCTTCAACTATTTTATTGCCTTCAAAACTAGGTGCAATTGGTGCTGGAGCAATTTTTGGTGCTGAAGGATCTATTGGGTTTAGCTCCAATAAAACTTCCACTTTTCCACCACCGCTACAATTCAGACCCATAGTGCTGGCATTGTTTGTACCTTCAGAAAAATAGGTCTTCTCTCCTTTAAGGTAATATTCGCAATCACAATCTACACATGGAAAATTAAAATCTCCATTGGAATCAGAAGTTACAACTACTTCATCACCGGTGCATTTGTTGACCATCGTTACCGTAGCATTAGGGATAGTATTTTTAAATTTCTTGTTTTTAACAATACCTTCTAGTATTAAACAGTTTGTCGGTTCCATTGGGATACAAAATTCGTAACCAGACATTAATCTCTTTTCACTTACTTTCATTGTTTCAGTAGCTACTTTGTATCCGTCCTTTTTAGCTGTGAACATATAGTCTACATCCGGATCTATTGGCATACCAAATACACCTGAGTTGTCAGTGTATTTTTTCATTACATCATTTGAATTATTCATGCCATCCTTTTTAAATTTAAGGATGTACTCATCGCTCACATTAGTTTCTACTAATTTCAAAACATGATCATCGTTTGAAGTACTTGGATCATTGATCGTTACTTCTACATTAGCTAATCTCTTATCAGTACCTTCTTCATAAGCGCAGATGGTAGCCTCTCGGATAACTTTTTCTGTCATTTTGAAACTATAGATATCATCTTGACCATTACCTCCATCTCTTGCTGAAGTAAAGAAACCTTCTGACTTCGATTCATTCATTACCAATGAGAAATCATCTTTAGGTGAATTGAAAGGTGTTCCAATATTTTCTATACCAGTAATCATGCCTTCAGCATCCATCTTTGCTTCATAGATATCAAGGCCACCAAGACCTTCCCATCCATTAGATGCAAAATATAGCGTACCATCATCATGTACATATGGGAATACATCATTACCCTTAGTATTGATCGTCTTACCTAAATTTCTAGCAGCAGTCCATGCACCGTTTTTAAATTCTGTAACATATAAATCCATTCCACCTTCACCACCAGCACGATCAGAAGAAAAGTACAACTTGTTGCCATCTGGAGAGATTGCAGGATGTGCTTCTTCATATTCTTTTGTGTTTATACTTAGTGAACTAGGCTTAGACCAGTCATCTCCTTCTTTTGTAGAAGTATAGATCTGCAACTTCATGATACCTTTAGAATTGTTTCTTCTTCTTCCTTTTCTAAAATCATTTCTAGTAAAGAAAACCTTGTCACCACTTCGGTTAAATACTAATGGCCCCTCATGGAACTTAGTAGTAATATTCTCAGAAAAAACCTCGGGTGTACCGACAGTACCATCCTCATTTCTATCCGCCTTCCAAAGTGCCATAAAGTTGTCATCAATCCATAAATCTCTTATTCCAGATTTCAACTTTTTGTCATCTCTGGTAGAAACGAAAACAATTTCATCATTGTAATACGCAGGAGAAAAATCCAACTTATCGGTATTCAATATAGTTTCGTTCTTAACTTCAACTTGAGTATGTCTAAAGCTTGACATACGATCAATGGAAGCTGCAAGAAGGGCACCTCTTTGATCTGCCTTTTCTCCACCTACCATGTCATTGTACTTTAGGTAATACTCTTTAGCCATATCATACTTTTCATTACTTTGCAATGCTTGAGCATAATATAAAAAGTCTTCAGCGTTATTGCTTTGTTGCACAACGTTGCTGTACCAAAACTCCGCATTTTCAGTGTCATGATTTAATCTATAACTATTTGCAATTTTAGTCATATTCTCTAAGCTAACTCCATCTGATTCTTGGAACTTAGGGATGGATACTTTGTAGCCCAATTTCTTGTATAAGGATAATGCTACTTTATTATTTTGAGCATGGATCAGCGGCATTGCCATCATCAGCAATCCTACTAATACCATTATCTGCTTAACTCTTTTCATGATATTCAGTTTTATTATTTGTTTTGCTTAATTAAAAGAACCTTGGATTTGTCAATCTATCGTGACCTGGATTTAAACAGTAATCTAAGACTACTTCAAAAGTGCCATCACTATAATCTCTCACCTTTGAAAGTGTAAAGTCATAAGCAAATCCTAATCTAATAGCTCGGCTTAACTGTAATTGAAGTACCATATCTAATGACTCTCCAACGCTATTGCCAATACCCCCTAAACGGTAAGTAAGACCTGCCCAAAAAGTGTCGTAGAAAATTAAACTTGCATGAATATCAGCATCGAAAGGTGCATCCTTTACATACTTAAATAATAAAGATGGCTTCAGTTTGACTGCACTATTTAAATCAAATACAACACCTGCCATCAAAAATCCGTGTACTTCTTCTCTAGAAAAATCACTATTATTTCCACCATTATTAAAAAATGATAAATCACCTTCTAATAGTTTTGGTGCTGAAAGTCCAATGTAGTACTTCGGTGTATAATAGTAAAGACCTACTCCAAAATTGGGAATCATTCTAGATTCATCCGTAGTTGGTAGTGAGCCATCTCCAACTTGTAAGGCTTCTGTTTCTGAGTACTTAATACGGTAATTTCTAAGTGATCCCTGTAAACCAACACCTAATTTGTGGTCATTATCAAAGTTGAATCTATATGCGTAGATTCCATTAAACTGCCAAGAATTTGTAGGGCCAATTTGATCGTGATTGATCGACAAACCAACACCTATGTTCTTCCCTTGAAAAGGTATTCTCACGTTTAAAGATTGGCTAATAGGTGCTCCTTCTAATCCTACCCATTGAGATCTGTGGAGTGCTGAAGCACAAGCATGATCGTTGGCAATGGCATAACCAGGATTTAAGCTCAATTTGTTGAACATCCACTGGGTGTATTGAGCATCTTGCTGTGCATAGTTATTCATACTTATCAGCATAAACACAGCCACCATTAATTTTGAAAAATTTTTCATCTTAATTATATTTTTTTCTTTTTTAAAAATGGGCCTGTTCAAAATCGTTTCAGAATTTTGAACAAGCCTATAACTATGTTTATCGCTGGACAAATATATATCCAGATAATACTGTATTGTTTCCATCATTCACTTCTAAAATGTAGTAGTAAGTTCCTGCTGGTAGGGTAGATCCTTCATCTTTGTAGGTACCGTCCCATTCATTTCTGTAGTTAGCGTTTCGATATACTTCATCTCCCCATCTATTGAAGATGCACATGTTACTGCTTTCGAAATTCGCTAAACATGGTATTGTAAACGTATCATTAAATCCATCATTGTTAGGTGTTATGATCGTCGGTGCAAAACAGTCTACATTCTCTCCGATAGTAATAAAGACTGTAGCCTCTACACAATTCTCTGGACAGAAATCATGACATAACTCGTATGTATAACTATCCTCACCTGCAAATCCTTCATTAGGTCTGTAGGAGAATGTACCATCTGGATTCTGAATCAATGAACCATTACTCGGCTGTGTTAATGCTGAGATGCTAAAGAATTCTGCATTTGCCTCATCATTATCTAACACGTTTGAATTTAAATCTGTATTAAACTCTACTGTGTATATATCATCCGCCACTACAGGGTCAGGATTATAGATAACAGTCAATGTATCCATTGACACATTTTGACATGCTCCATTGCTTAAAGACCATACAAAAGTATTTTCTCCAAATGACAAATCTCTGACTAACGTCTCTGACTGTGTTGGGTCTACTATTTGTGTCTGTCCATTTCCATTTATCATCGTCCAAAATCCAGTTCCGTCAGCGATACTATTTGCACCAATAACATAATCTGAACTACATACTATGTCATCTTCTCCTGCATATGCATTCGCGATTGGTACTTGATCTACGATTACTTCTGTGATATTAGATGCATCAGAAACACATTCATTCTCAGTAGTTCCATTCACATAGTAACCTCCTGCATTCGCTAAGCTTGCAGCTGGGATAACGACTACAGCTCCAGTACCTATTTCCAAATTATCTATTACTCTATACCATGTATATAGAATCTCTGGATCTGGATTTACTACTCGTAAGGTCACATCCATTTCTTCGCATACTGGTCCTTCATTCTCTGCTACTGGTGGTTGCGGCGTTGGTTCTACAAATACTTCTGTCTCTACCGGTTCGGATGTACAGCCGTCTATCTCTACGATCAATGTATAAACTCCTGCATCCACTAAGTCTGCTCCTGGGATCGATGGACTTGGTAGATTTGATGTAAATCCATTTGGCCCAAACCATGTATATACTGCTCCTGGGGTAAAGTCC
>CALIEI010000011.1 GCA_938022165.1 uncultured Saprospiraceae bacterium
GGCCATGGTAGAAGAGTTTGCCGCTAACGGTTTTGATATTGCTATCTGCAGCAGATCGAGAGCGGATTTGGATCAAAGAGCATCCGAATTATCTGCGAAAAACCCAGATATAAACATAATTGCGGAAAAGGTAGATATGCGCAACAAAGAAGAGGTCTTGACCTTTGCAAAATCTATCATAAATTCTTGGGGCGAGGTAGATGTCTTGATCAATAATGCAGGCGTTTTCTTGCCGGGTGAAATCGCTGAAGAAGCGGATGGTCAATTGGAAACCATGATAGAGACCAATTTGTATTCGGCTTACCACTTGACTAGGGCTTTGCTTCCGATTATGGTACCGAAAGCCAAAGGGCATATTTTCAATATATGCAGTATTGCTAGTAAAATCGCTTACCCAAATGGGGGTTCATACAGTATCTCTAAATTTGCCTTACTTGGTTTTTCAAAAGTACTGCGTGAAGAACTCAAAGAGAAGGGTATCCGGGTAACATCGATTTTACCGGGAGCGACTTGGTCCAATAGCTGGAAAGGAGTAGATCTTCCAGAGGAGCGATTAATGCAAGCCTCCGATATTGCTAAAACGGTTTATGGTGCTTATACTTTGAGTCAATCTGCTGTAGTGGAGGATATTGTTTTGCGTCCGCAGCTAGGGGATCTTTGAGGGAGCTATCTAGGTGTCTAGGTGTCTAGGTGTCTAGGTGTCTAGGTGTCTAGGTGTCTAGGTGTCTAGCATCTAGCATCAAGCATCAAGCCTTTCCACTCTCCACTGTCCACTCTCCATTTTCCACTTTTTAATTGCGCATTGCGCATTGCTCATTGCTCATTGAAAATTGCTCATTGAAAATTGCTCATTAAACATTAATAAATAAACTATTTTGCTAAAGAGTTTGTATCTTTTGTGTATCAACAAACTACTTGAGATGAAAAAAATTATGCTTTTGCTTTTTGCCCTTGGTTTTGCATTCACTGTATTCGCTCAAGAGGATACTTCTGAATTGGAGGAGTTATTCGACGGACCGATGGATAATGACAAATTAGAATTGATAATTAAAGGGATCACGGAAGAAGTTGACGGCCAAAAAGGGAATTGGCGATTCTTAATCGATTCTACACTTTTTATTTGCATTACAGATATGAATCATAATCGCATGCGAATCATATCTCCCATTATCGAAGCAAGCCAAGTGACAAGCAATGAAATGAGAGAATGCATGGAGGCTAACTTTCATACTGCACTTGATTCAAAGTATGCCATATCAGATGGAATTCTTTGGGCGGTATTTATTCATCCCTTGGGACAGCTTACTTTTGAACAAGTGATCAGTGCTATATCTCAAGTATATTCCTCAGCCAATACTTTTGGTACCATCTATAGTAGTGGCGAACTTTCTTTTCCGAAGTCAGCTGAAGACGTAAAGAAGGATGCAAAGAAATTGAAGAAAACTTAGCAGTAAATCATTAAACGAATATTTGAAAATCTATGGATACTTATCTAAATCTAAGCAAGGAACAGTACCTTGAATTTATGCAATTCGATGTAGAAGAAAAATTTCAAATGTTGAACTTGCTGAAGTTTGTTGATAAAGTAGAGGGTACTGATCTGACTGGTGAGCAACAATATCAAGCATATACCCAACAAGTGATGCCATTCTTTATCGAAGCGGGCGCTAAAGTAGTGTATGATGGAAAACCTTATTTTACACTTATTGGTCCAAGTGATGGCTTAGAGTGGGACAAGGTCTTGATAGTTGAATATCAAACCAAAGCACAATTTATCAATATGATAAGCTCTCCTGGCTATCCAGGAGATTTAAGGGCTAAAGCACTTACTGATTCAAGATTAATTTTGTGCAAATAAGTAAATCTCAAGCATACTAAAACAAGAAAAGCCAATCTGAAAAAACAGATTGGCTTTTTGTGTTTAATGTGAGGGTTATACTATTAAGTAGTTTGTGTTATTTGCTATCTCTTTTTAAAAAAGATCTTTAGCCTTACCTAATAAGTCTCCAGCGTTTCCTTTCAAAGCACTACCAAGCATATCGCCTAGTCCGCCACCACCTGCTAAGCCAGCAAGTGCAGAAATATCAAAACCAGCATCAGAAGGATCTGCTGAAGCAAATTTTTCCTTAATTGTATTGAATACATCTGGAGCCACTGCACCAGCTTGTTCAGTTGCTTCAGCTGCAGGTATACCTTGCTCTTGCATGATACCACCCAATTTTTCTTGGAAACCAGAGATCATGTCTTGGCCACTTCCTTCTCCTGAAAACATTGAAGTCAATTCACCAATTCCTCCACCAGTTACTTTTTCTTGAATCATGGAAATGAATGCGCCTGCTCCTTGTTCAGCTACTGCATTTGAAGCACCACCCATTATTTTACCAGCTATTTGCTGCATTACCATGTTTTTGATTAGTTCAATCATCTTTTAATCTCGATTTGTAGTTAATTAATACTTTTACGACGAATACTTAAACACTAATGTCACATTTTTAAATATGTTTAATATCAGTAATGAACAAAGTGTACGGGATTGAACAATAAAGTTGCCTTAACAAATAGGCTACAAATTATTTATTTAAAATAAACAACTCCGAATGACGAAATGATTGACATGCAATTAATTGTTTTTATTAAATTCCACATATTTAAACACACTAGAAACCTAAGCAACTAGAACATCATTAATAAATATATTTATGGCATTAGAGCAATCAAATCAGAAGTCCATCAAAGAGAGAAACCTCAATGATATTTGGGAATCCACAAAAAAGTTTTTCCATGATCTTGTAGACATCAGAGATGGAATGGACAGAGAAGGTACCCTCGCCAATATCCACAATAATAAAAGAATGCGTGGCGCCAATGCCTGGTTACTCATGTGTTCGATTATGGTGGCTTCTTTGGGTTTAGATCTAGATTCTCCAGCTGTTATTATTGGGGCCATGTTGATATCTCCCTTGATGTCACCTATATTAGGAATAGGATTGGGAATTGGTATAAATGATAAGGAAACCTTGACCATCTCCATACAACACTTTTTTATTGCTATAGCAATAGCTCTCGTGACAAGTTTTATATACTTTAGACTTACTCCCTTTGGAGCCATTACGGATGAAATTAGTGCAAGAACTCGGCCCAATCTTTTGGATGGGCTAGTAGCCATATTTGGCGGTTTGGCCGGAGTCATTTCTACAACCCGTGCGGATAAGTCGAACGCTATACCGGGTGTAGCAATTGCTACAGCATTGATGCCTCCTTTATGTGTAGCCGGATTTGGACTAGCCAATGGAGAATGGACCTTTTTTCTAAATGCATTTTATCTCTTCTTTTTAAACTCCTCTTTCATTGCCATTACAACCTATATAATCATCCGAATATTGAGATTTCCTTATAAAAACTACATGAACAATAAGGAAAGAAATAGAGGACGCTTGATTATTATTTTCTTTTCTCTAATTATTCTATTACCCGCATCAAAAATTCTTTACGAAACGGTACGTCAGGTTAGAGAAGAACAAAAAGTAGATCAGTACTTAAAAAACAAAATCAAAGATGAAGAAACTATATTGTCAGAATGGACCTTTGCAGAAGATGATCAAATAGGAGAGAAGGATAGTTTACAAATACTATTAAAGGTGATCGGGGAGCCACTTTCAAATGAATACCTTACCGAGTGCGACAATGAACTAGAACAGTTGCTCGATAAAAAGGTAAGAATTATTACTTATCAAAGTGAACAGATACCTTATGATGATATCAAAAATCTGGATAATAAAGTGAGCGGGATGCAAGGCAAATTGCAAGATCAACTCAATGAGATGATCGCATTGCAAAATGAAAAAACAAGTGAATTACTAGTGCTGAGAAATCAAATAGATAGTCTTAAAAAATCTGATCTTGAAAACATTTACCAAGAAGTAAAAACTATATTTCCATTAATGAAAGAAATAGCAGTCGCTCAAAGTGTAATGAAAACTGATTTTTCTAATACCGTTAAAGTTCCTATTGCTATGGTAAATTGGGGTGCTCTAAAATCTACCAAAGAAAGAAGAAATGATGAAGATAAATTGGCGGAATACATAAAACTAAGAACGGGATTGGACACGCTTGTGGTGATTAATTATTAGCATTGCGTATTAAATTAAGAATATGAAACGAAGTCAGATATATAATACCCTTGCAAAGCTCAACAAGTTTCCAGCGTTTTTGCAGACAAATGTCAAGTCTTTTTTTATTGGAAGAGCGGTCCCGTTTGTTGGGACTGCTGGTCTTCGATTTGAGAAAACTTCGACTACGGAATGGGTCGCTTCTATTCCAAATCGTCCTGAAGTAAGAAATCACCTCAAGCAGTTGCACGCTTGCGGAATGGTACTCCTCGCAGAGTCAATTGCCATTTTGATAGTGGCTATGAACCTTCCAGCAGACAAACTTCCACTAGTAAAGAACATAAATGCTGACTTTGTGAAGCGATCTACGGGCGGATTGAGAGGAAAAGTTAAGCTTACTGAACAACAAATAGAATACATCCAATCTACGGAGAAAGGAGAGCTTCCATTAGAAGTCGAAGTTACCGATTCGGCTGGTATACAACCAGTTATAGTAACTGTAACAGCTGTTTGGGTACCTAAGAAAAGAAGAAAAACAGCCTAATTGTCGTAAATTTTCTTAATAAAACATTACATTAACAAAAAATTAATATGTAATTTATTGTGATTAATGATGAAATACGACATTATTAATTATATCTTTATAGGTATTATATCAATTAAATTTTTTTACAATGAATAATGGAACAGTTAAGTTCTTCAACAATGCCAAGGGTTTTGGTTTTATCGTACCAGATGATGGCGGAAAAGATGTATTCGTACATATTAATGGTCTTGCAGGTGGAGAGATCCGCGAAGGTGACAAAGTTACTTACGAAGTGGAAGAAGGAAGAAAAGGACCAAACGCAGTGAACGTTCAGGTGGCGTAATCAAGGTAAGATTATAATACCTTCAAATTTTAAAATAAGCTCGTCAGAAATGATGGGCTTTTTTTTGCTAAAATGCGCAGTCTTTAGGTAGTGGTGCAGTCGTTTCCAGTGCCGCATTTTCATCAGGCCTTAATAATTCTCTGTCAAAACCATCTTCTACAGTCCCAGCTTGGAGGATAGATCCATACCCAAGGTTATTCATATGTGCCCTAATATATACCCTAGTATCCTTTGCAATATTGACCGGACCTCCAGATCTAGTGAAAGGCTGTTCATTGACATGGCTATGCGAAAGAATTCTTCTATATAATAATTCACCCTCCTCATTAAATACTTCCCACCAATCGGCATATTGATCACAGCCCGTATCTGGACTCTGAATCGTTACGCTAAAGTTGTAGTTGTTTTCAGATCCACTAACTGATACAGCCGTTACGACAGCTTGCTCATCTTCATTTGTATTTATTTCTTCAAACATTTCAATTGTTGTTTCTGCCTCTTCCTCACTAGTAGTATCCATCTTTTGACAGGATACAAGTATTGGGATAAGTAAGCTTGATAGAATAAAAATTGAAAATCTCATATTTAATTAGGTTTCATCAATACAACCAAAGATATGCATTCTTGGTTTTTGATTGTTCTCTTTTTTTAAAATATTGTACATTTCTTTCTATATTTATAACAACACAGACAGTTCTCTTACCCTTTCTCATGGATACTTTAACTATTTTTCAGTGATGCATTGTCACTTTAGTTTTTTACACACTAATTAAAATATTATGAATCCTATTTTAAAAAATATTCTTGCCGTTATCGCAGGTTGTTTATTGGGTGGTATGGTTAATATTGGACTTATTGAGTTGGGGCATAAATTAATGCCGGTTCCAGGCCTAGATGTTAATGACATGGAATCCTATGCAGCTATTTTTCCAACACTTGATGTCAAGTATTTTCTATTTCCATTTTTAGCACATGCATTAGGAACTTTGATTGGAGCCATAGTAGCCGCTCGTTTAGCTGCTAATAATAAAATGAAGATGGGCTTGATAGTGGGCGTTTTTTTCTTACTAGGCGGAATTGCAGCATCTTATATGATACCAGCACCAACTTGGTTTATAGTGGCTGATCTAGTCCTTGCTTATATACCTATGGGATGGCTAGGGGGTAAATTAGGGGCCAGCATGGGATCTAGAATCACTGCGTAAGAAAAAGAGAAAGCACATTTTCGCGACTCGCCGAAGGCGACAAGCTCGACAAGCGGAGCGCGTAGAGATGAGGGGGAGTAAGGGTATCACACGCTTTTTTTTGCGTGTGGTAATACTGGATCACCCGTACTCGTCTTGACGCAGCTTTTTGCGAAGTCAAGATCGAGGCAGCCCCGAAGCATTACAGCACACTAGCTGTATTCTTTTCTTTATTATCACTGAAGACTACTTTGATGTCTTGCTGTAATGTGGTGGCTAGTTCGATACCCTTATAATCCACACTGATCGGAAATGACTTGTGCATACGATTGACTAATACTGCGATTTCGATTTTTTTGAACATAGTATCCAGCAATGGTTGAAATGCATAGAAAAGGGTGCGCCCAGTATTGGCTACATCATCTACGATAATTAAGACTTTGTTTTCCAGCTTTTCTGCCGGAATTTCGAGTCGAATTTCATTTTTGAGAGGCGCAGCAGGGCTAATATTGATACGAGTAAGTGTGTAGTCTATCTCTGAAATAGCGAGTAGCTCATTCATCAACAACTGGGCTAGATGCATACCATTATTGTTGATGCCAGCCAAGACGATTTCTTTTTCTTCTATATTCTGCTCCAGTATTTCAATCGAAATTCGCTTGACTATTTGTTCTATTTGCTGATGTTGAAGTATTTGCATAGTGTAAAATTATTAATTCTCATGAATAATATTGCCTAGATTAATCAGAATAATATAAGTATATCAATTATATTGCTATCTCGTATAATATGATGAAAATAATAGAAAGCGAATGATGCAGTCGATAGTATTTTTATTAGTCCTTGGAGTAGCATTTTGGTTAGCAGGAAAGAAGTTTATGGCGATACGTCGTAATATCCTGCTTGGCAAGGATGAGCCAGACACAGTAGACAATGGGCTAAGGTGGAAAAATGTTTTTCTAGTAGCCTTTGGGCAAAAGAAAATGTTCAAGCGATGGATACCTGCGGTGCTGCATGGCTTCATATATGTAGCCTTCCTTTTCACTCAAATCGAGTTAATAGAAATCATTGTAGATGGCGTCTTTAATCAACATAGATTTTTTAGACCTTTCCTCGGAGGCTTTTACACTTTCTTGATATCCATTATAGAGGTATTGTCTTTGGGCGCTTTGATCGCAACATTCATTTTTCTGGCTAGGAGAAATCTACTCAAGATTCCTCGCTTCCATAAAAGTGAAATGGATGGATGGCCGAAACTGGATGGTAACATTATTCTATACTTAGAGATTGTATTGGTTTTCTGCGTTTTCATGATGAATGGAGCAGATGAGGTATTGTACAACGGTGGTCATTCTCATGCTAACGGAATAGCAGAAGGTGCAGTAGGCAGTTTTAATTTTGCAATAACGGAGCATCTCGGTCCGATGTTGTTTGGTGGAATGTCCACAGGTACTTTAGAAATTGTTGAGCGTATAGGATGGTGGGGACATATATTGGTGGTCTTAGCATTCTTGAATTACTTGCCAATTTCTAAGCATCTGCACATCATGCTCGCTTTCCCGAATGTATATCATGCTAAGATCTCATCTAGAGGTCAAATGCAAAATATGCCCGAAATCATGAACGAGGTAAAAAGCATGATGGATCCTGACGCCGCTTTTGCGGACGACGGTGGAGCTGATGAAGAGCTTCCTGATTTTGGATCTAAAGATGTGTTTGATATCGGATGGAAAGATATATTGGGTGCATATAGTTGCACAGAATGCGGAAGGTGTACTTCTGTATGTCCAGCAAACCTTACGGGCAAAAAATTATCTCCTCGAAAGATCATGATGGATATCAGAGATCGAGCAGAAGAGGTAGGTGCTAATCTTGACAGCGGCAAAACTGAATTTATAGCTGAAGATAAAAGAGCAGAAGCAAGTGAATTGACAGCAGAGAATTACGATGATGGCAAATCCTTGTTTGATTATATCACCAAAGAAGAACTACACGCTTGTACTACTTGCAATGCTTGTGTAGAAGCTTGCCCGATCATGATCAACCCCCTTGAGCCAATCCTCAAACTTCGTCGCTACGAAATTTTGACGGAGTCGGCAGGCCCATCCGAATGGGTGCCTATGTTCACTAGTATTGAGAACAGTGGTTCTATCTGGGCGGTATCAGATGCCCGTGATAAGTGGACGCAGCTGATCAAAGACGAAAACGAAGCATCATGAGAAAAATAATAGTATTCATTTTTTGTATTGGCATTTTTCAAATTGCAGTTGCACAGCATACTTTTTCGATTGTAGCTATTGATGCAGAGACTGGCGAAATCGGCACCGCAGGTGCGACTTGCTTGACTTCTGCTGATTGTGGAGGTTG
>CALIEI010000012.1 GCA_938022165.1 uncultured Saprospiraceae bacterium
TTTGAATAAGATCCTAGGTCTCTAGGTCTTTGGCTATTTAGTTATCAATCTATCTAGCTCCTAGATACCTAGCTCCTAGACACCTAGTCCCTAAAAAAAAAATAAACCTTTACATTTGAGGCATGTTATTCGCTGTATATACCAATATACATAGAGCCTATTTGATAGTAAATGCATGATATAGAACCATATTACAAATGGCGGGATAGATATGTCGCTTCAGAGGATGATAATTCTCCTTTTCACGGAAGACAATACGATGAGTTTGTTTTCCGAAAGAAAGTATATAATTACTTTATTCATCCGCAATGGGATGAGTTTGGATCCCCAACCTTGTACATGAAAATTTTGATGGTGGACTATGAAGAGCGTTTTGCAATCATAGAATTGATTGGTGAATGGAACGATACAATCAACAATGATGTCATGTATCTAAAGCGGGAGGTTGTCGATGATCTTGCTCGCTTCGATATAGATAAGTATGTATTGATCTGTGAGAATGTAATGAACTTCCATGGTTCTGATAATTGCTACTACGAAGAGTGGTATGATGATATAAAAGAAACTACCGGCTGGATGTGTTTTCTAAATTTGCACAATCATGTCGAAGAAGAGATGGCCGCTACTCAAATCCATCATTACGCTAATTTCGGTGGAGAGCTCAACGATGTCAATTGGCGTAGATGCAAACCTGCACAACTTATTACCTTAGTAGAAGAGATCATGAAGAATGCAACGAAGATGTTGTTTTAGGTGTCTAGGTGTCTAGGTGTCTAGCTATTCCCTTTTCTTTTTTTTACTTTTACATTTTACAATTAAGATTTTTCGGTTTTACATTTTTATAGCCATTAGCCATTTAGCTAATAAATTAAATAACTAACAGCTAAATGCTATCGACTAACAGCTGGTTTATAATTCACCATTTATAATTTTTTCCGGGCTAGGGGGAGTAGTGATATGAGTCGTAGCAGGAGACTAATGAAGGAATGCTTGACGACGGATGAGTGAATAGCGAATACTAGTAAAGCATATCCTGAATAGTCTGCTGCAAGATGAATACAAACGGATCACCCGGTCCTCAGCAAAAATGGGAAGGGTAGGCGCACTGGCTTTTGGTGAGGAAGACCCACGAACAAAATATTTCTTAAAGTATAAAGCTTTGTCTTACTTTTGGGCGATAGAATTATGTGTGAGAAAATATACATCACTGGGCCTGAATCTACTGGAAAAACGTCACTGTGCAAAGCACTGGCAAAGCACTACGCTTGTGCATGGGTGCCGGAGTATGCTAGACAATATTTGACGGAGACGGGAGGGGAGTATAACTATTCAGATCTGGAGGCGATAAGTGTGGGGCAAATGGAATGGCAAAATAATTTTGAGCGAGCGGCAAAGAAAATGCTTATTCTGGATACGGGGCAAGAGGTGCTGCAAATATGGTCATCTCATAAATATGGGAAGGTGGACGAAAGTATTACAGAGCGTCTCAAAGAGCAGGCTGGGGCACTGCATCTGCTCTGTAGTCCCGACCTAGCTTGGGAGCCAGATGCGCTGAGAGAGAGTGCACACGAAAGAGATATTCTCTTTGAAAAATACGAGACTTTGCTGACTAAGCATAACTTAGAATATGGCATCATTGAAGGTCAAGGGATGGCTCGTGTCGAAAAGGCGAAGGGATTGATCGATCAATTTCTTGCATAAGTGACCCAAATGGCTAATTATGCATCTAAATATTGGAATAATTAGCGCAGAAGTGTTTTAAACAAAGGGATTGTTTTATCTTTACTGTTAGATAAACCTAAACGTTTCGTCGCATTTTTAAAGACAATTAAAATTTAAAATTATGGGCTTTTTTAAGGATATCAAAAACCTATTCTGGGCAAGTAAGTCTGTTGGAAAACATGCAGCAGAGAAGGGTATAGAACACGGAAAAGAAGTAGGTGGTGAACTGTTGGGTGACGCTAAGGATATGGCCAGTAATATTGGAGGAAAATTGAAAGATAAGGCTGGCGATGCTTTGAACTCGGCTAAAGAACTGACTAGTGACGCTTTTGATGTAGCTAAGGATGCTACTGGTAACTTAGTGGACAAAGCGGGGGATATGGTAGAAAATATCAAAGATAAAGGTGCTGATATGGTGGACAAGGCTGGGGACGTGGTAAATGATGCAAAAGAAGGCGCTAAGAATGCTGCGAGTACAGTGACCGATAAAGCTGGCGATGCAGTTGATGCTGCAAAAGATGCTGGAAGTAAGCTGACTGAAAATGTAAGTGAAGCAGCAAAAAATACAAAAGAAGGTATAAGCAATACGGTTGATGCGGCAAAGGAGAGTGTACATAATGTAGCTGATACCACTGAAGATGCTCTAAAAAACCTGACGGATGATAGTACTGATGCTGAATCAGACTTCTTGGATGATGCGGGAGATGCTGCTGAGTCAGGAGCGGAGGGAGATAAAAATGTGCTAGAAAAAATAGGTGGTGGTGTATTGGCAGCTGGAGCCGTACTGGCTGCTAAGACGGCAGGTGTAGCTGAAGATCTTGGTTCAAAAGTTTTGGAGAAAGGTGATGAGCTGTTTGAAAAAGGAAAGGATATGACAGAAGGCTTGGGAGGTGATGCTGGAAATCTAGGCGATAAGATTTTGGATAAAGCAAAAGAGATAGGTGGAGATCTAAAAGATAAAGCAGAGGGCTTGGTGGATCATGCTAATAAAGTAGCAAGTGGAGAAGAGAAAATGAAGACCTTGTCTGAGGAGGTAAAAGAATTGGGAGAAAAATTCAATAAGCCTACTGAGTTCAGTGAAGAGATGGGCTATGAAAATGCAAAAGGAAGTTTACTGGAAGGCAAAGACGATTTCTTTGATAAGATGTCGAAGTATGCTGATGGAGACTATGGCGCATTTGATGGCGCTAAGGAAGGAGGTGATATAGCTGATGATGCAAATGAAAAATCAAACGACTTGTTCGAGAATACCAAAGAGATATTGGGCGAAGACGGAGAAGACGATGTATAAATAAGAAAGATTGCCCAGGTGGTGGAATTGGTAGACACGCCAGCTTGAGGGGCTGGTGCTCGCAAGGGCGTGCAGGTTCGACTCCTGTTCTGGGCACATAATAAACAATAATAAAGAGCCTGATTGAGAATTCAGTTAGGTTTGAGTCCGCTTCGAAAACTCACGAAAGCACAAAATGACTCTTTTGGCGATATTTTTTTTGAAATGGTTCTAGCCAATGCAAGTTTGCATTGGTTTCTTCATTATTTTGATCTACTAGATCAAAATTGCTCCGCATCATTTAGTCACATCCCAAATAGCCCATTTTTTGCAATCCGCTAGTTTCCGGAGCGGACTCAGTTTTTTGATAATGGTACGCATATTGGAATACTTATATTGAAATACACTTACAAATTGAAGAAATCATGCAAAAGTACTTTGGGTTATTGTTGATGATAATTATCGGTCTAAGCAGTTGTGGAGAAAAAGCTAATCAAGCAAATCAGGCTGCAGTAATGACTAAAAACGTACCTGTGGCAAAACGGTCTAAAGCCAAGAAGAAGGTCAGTGGTGCAATAAATATCAATGTAACTGATGCCAAAGCAAAATCAGGAGAAGAGGCATGTGTTTCCTTTATTGTTTCCAACTTTAATGATATCCTTGGCTTTCAGCATAGTATACAGTTCGACCCTGCAGAACTTGAATTCATAGGCAGTAAAAATTATGGGCTTCCACATCTAGCCGATAGCAACTTTGGTGCAACTAAGGCCAATGAAGGTACTTTGAATTTTTTATGGTTTGATATGAATGTGAAAGGAGTGAGTGTGGATAATGAATCTAGACTATATGACCTTTGTTTTAAGACTTTAGCCAAGAAAGGAAGTCAGTGTGAGATCTCTGTTACTGGAACACCTACCAAGATGGAGGTGGTAGGTCCAGAGAAAACTAAAATGAACCTAATCACTGAATCAGGTAAAATTACTGTAGAGAAATAAACTTTGCTAGCTCGAAAGTGTTCTTATTGCTCCAATGTATAATTATTTTCTATAAAATTAGTTTTAGAATAGTCACAAATCCGACTTTTTTTGAACAATAAAAGCAACTATTCTTGAAGCTTTTATATAAAGATTAGCCACTTAATACAGAATTTAACCACTAGCTAGACGACTTAAACCGTTGCCTAGAGGTTCACTTCACGTCACATTTTTTGTCACTTTTTGGCATTGTGTCAAGTGTCGTCACACTAATAATTCCATAGCCTTTCGGATTATATCGATATAATTCATATTTGTCTTATCAAGTAATTAATTATGCTTGATGAACACTATAAATTATAATATTAAACTTATAAACCACCCTCACACATGGAACATTTTTTAATCTACATTATAGTTTCTTCATTAGTTACTTTGGTCTCCGTAGTTTTTGCCTATAAACCCGAAGAAGATGAATTGCAACTTGTAGATTTTAATCAAAATCCAATAGAGAGTGGTCAAATTGAAAGTACACCTGTATATACCAAACAACCATTGAAAACAAGCAATCAGAGTGTAATACCAAATAAACTAGAGGCTACACTATCTTAATGTGAAAAAGGAAGGATAGTAAGGGCTTTACAGACGATAGTGAGAGAATAATAATACCCACTACCAACAAATTAATCCATACATATCTACTATTTAGGAATAGCGTTATATTCGCATGTTCGGTTTATTGAATTGAAGCTGCGATATTTATGAAGCAATTTTTTGTTCTGCCTTTCCTTCTTCTTTTTGCATTATCTCTATCCGATCGATTGATTGCTCAAGATACGAGCACTGTCTTATCGATTACCAATCCAACTTCCATCGGCGAGGCTAAAACCCTAGCTATTCCCAGTCAGCTATTAACCACTAGTGCTAAAGTGGTTTTACCTATGTTCAGAGTTCCTGAGTCATTTTATAAGCAATATATGATACGGGTGTTGCAGTTAGAGGATCGATCACTAAAGCAGTTATCGGATTCTCCTTTTGGTTATTTGTATTCTGCCAAGAGTGCGGACCATGATGGTTATGATTATTATTTGCCGGTTGGTTTTAAAAAAAGGGAGTGGATGGAGGCGTTTATGAGTAGATTACCAGCCAATTTATCTAGAAGTGCTGTGGTGGTTAAAATGGAGCCAAAGATGGCTAAGTGTCATTGTTTTGGGAAGTTTTGATTATCCGTTTATTGGGTGATTAGGGAAAACATAGGTGGTGAATGAAAAAAAATATATCGACCTTTCAGGGCGCCAAATAATTCCATTATCTCAATAGGGCTGAAAGCCCTATCCTTTTGTATTTGCTCCTTCCAGGAGCTTCGCAGTCCTCAACGAATCAATAAATCAACGAATAAACAAATCAACAAGAGATATACAAGAACTAGGAGACTTGAGTTAAATTTGGTTTTAATGGTCGGGCTTTAGTTGTAAAGTAATACCAAATTTTGACACGCGTATAGCATCAACGGCTGGAGTCGTTGACGAACTCTCTATTTTTTTTGTTATTGGTTATGACAGGGAGCTTTGCAGGAATCAGCAAATTACCAAATCAGCAAATCAACGAATCGCCAACTCTTCTCTACATTTTCCCCGTAGCTGCATTTCTCAGCTTTTGTAGGAAAGGAGAAGCAAAAATGAATTCTTTCAAAAGGTCATTATCGCTTTCAAGGACTTCTTCTTTATTGCCTACCCAGGCCAATTCACCCAGATGGAGCAAGGCGATATTGTCTCCGATCTCCATAACGGAGTTCATGTCATGGGTATTGATAACGGTGGTGATATTGTTTTCTAATGTGATACTCTTGATGAGTTCATCTATGACTATAGAGGTTTTGGGGTCAAGCCCAGAATTGGGTTCGTCGCAAAATAAGAACTCAGGATTGAGCACTATAGATCGTGCTATACCTACTCTTTTTTGCATACCACCACTGATCTCAGAGGGGTACTTATCATTGGCGCCTTCTAGACTAACTCTTTCTAGGCAGTAGTTTACTCTATCTAATTTTTCCTTGGTCGTCATCTTCGAAAACATGTCTAAAGGAAAAGAAATATTTTGCTCAACCGTCATACTATCAAACAATGCAGATCCCTGAAACAGCATACCCACTTTCATGCGTATTTCACGAACTTGCCTGCTATTGAGCTGGACAAAATTGGTGTCTCCGTACCATATCTCGCCAGAAGTAGGTGCAAATAGACCTACTAATAGTTTTAGTAATACCGTTTTACCAGCACCTGATCTACCGATGATTAGATTGGTTTTACCCGCTTCAAATGTATGTGAAATGCCTTTCAGTACTTCAACATCTCCAAAGGACTTTTTTATGTCTTTGATTCGAATCATTGAGTTAGAACTATAGCAATCAAATAATCAAATAATAGGATTAAAATAGAGCTGTAAACTACTGCATTGGTAGATGATTGACCTAGTTCAATACTTCCGCCTTTTACAAAATAGCCTTGATAACAAGAGACTGTGGTCAAGATAAAGGAGAACACAATCGCTTTTACAAACATCATGACTACGTTGTAGTCTACAAAGAAAGAACGTAGCCCTTGGATATATTCTTCCGCAGTAAGCAGACCAGTTGGTACCGTAGCTATATATCCACCAGAATTACCAACAAAAGCAGCAATGGCTACTAATAGGGGTATCACGATTAGTGCTGCGATGAGTTTTGGAAGTATAAGAAAGGTTGCGGTATTGACGCCCATGATTTCCATGGCATCGATGTGTTCCTTTTGACGCATACCGCCTATTTCTGCGGCCATATTTGATCCTACCTTTCCTGCTAGAACTAGACAGGTAAATGTTGGAGCCAATTCTATAATCACAATATCCCTTACGACATATCCTATATAATATCTAGGAACTAAACCGCCTGACAACTGATAAGAAAATTGCACTGCAGTCACCGCACCAATAAATATGGCGATCAAGCAAATAATGATCAAAGAGCCAATCCCAATGTCATTCATTTGACGCATCGTCTCTTTATAGTACATACTGAACTTCTCCGGACGGGAGAAGACTGTTCTCATAAAGAGAAAGTACTTACCGAAATGATGAAATATATTGAGATTATTCATGCAAAGTTTTGTGCAATTGGCATAAAGAAGCCAAATTTAGCTTAATTTTAATCAAAAGCGAATTTAGTTTAATATGTGCGCCAATTGTATAAATACAACTGATTTTGCTAAAATTGCTTTTGTTTTATCTAACGAAGTTGAGTCTCAAAGGTTTGGCTTATAAATTAAAGCTCAATATTCATGAAAGTAGTCATAACGGGTGGCACAAAAGGTATAGGATGGGCCATGGTAGAGGAGTTTGCCGCTAATGGATTTGATATTGCTATTTGCAGTAGATCGAGAGCGGATTTGGATCAAAGAGCATCCGAATTATCTGCGAAATACCCAGATATAAATATAATTGCGGATAGGGTAGATATGCGCAACAAAGATGAGGTCTTGACCTTTGCCAAATCTATCATAAATTCTTGGGGCGAAGTAGATGTCTTGATCAACAATGCTGGCGTTTTCTTACCGGGTGAAATCGCTGAAGAAGCGGATGGTCAATTGGAAACCATGATAGAGACCAATTTGTATTCGGCTTACCACTTGACTAGGGCTTTGCTTCCGATTATGGTACCGAAAGCTAAGGGGCATATTTTCAATATATGCAGTATTGCTAGTAAAATAGCTTACCCAAATGGTGGTTCATACAGTATCTCTAAATTTGCCTTACTTGGTTTTTCAAAAGTACTCCGCGAAGAACTCAAAGAGAAGGGTATCCGAGTAACATCGATTTTACCGGGAGCGACTTGGTCCAATAGCTGGAAAGGGGTAGATCTTCCGGAGGAGAGATTGATGCAAGCTTCTGATATTGCAAAAACGGTTTATGGAGCCTATTCTTTGAGTCAATCGGCAGTCGTGGAGGATATTGTTTTGCGTCCGCAGCTTGGGGATCTTTGAGGGAGCTATCTAGGTGTCTAGGTGTCTAGCAGTTTAGCCTATTAGCCTATTAGTCTGTTAGCCTGTTAGCCTGTTAGCCTGTTAGCCAATTAGCCAATTAGCCTATTAGCTTATTAGCCTATTAGCCTATTAGCCTATTAGCCTATTAGCCTATTAGCCTATTAGCCTATTAGCTTTTAGCTGTTTATTAAAAGCATTAATAATTAAACATTAAACATTAATAATTAGCCAAAGGCATTAATAATTAACCATAGACCATTATTATTTGTTAATGTATAAAGAAAAAAGAAAAAATGAACTCTGATAATTTCACCCCTTATAAAGCAATTACTTTTTCGGAGCCTGTACTTGAAAGGAGTACTTCTTTTCACCATTTTATGGATAAAAGACGTTCTGTCAGAGAATTCTCAGATCGACCAATAGCCAAGGAGGTGATTGATCAATTAATTTTGACGGCTTCTTCTGCACCGTCTGGCGCGCATAAGCAGCCTTGGACTTTTTGTGCAGTAGGTAGCCCAGAGATAAAACAAAAAATACGAGAGGCAGCTGAGAAAGAAGAGTATGAAAATTATCATGGCCGTATGAGTGATGATTGGCTAGAAGATCTCAAGCAATTTGGTACAGACTGGCACAAGTCATTTTTGACCACTGCTCCTTGGTTAATAGTTGTTTTCAAAAAAGCATATGACCTTGTAGATGGGGAAAAGCAAAAAAATTATTACGTCAATGAATCTGTAGGTTTAGCAACCGGATTTTTATTGGCAGCGATTCATAATGCTGGCTTTGTAAGCCTTACGCATACACCGAGTCCGATGAATTTTCTCCAAAAAGTGCTTGATCGCCCTGCTAATGAGCGTCCATTCTTACTGATCCCTGTTGGTTATCCTGCCGATGATGCAGAGGTGCCTGTATTGGAACGGAAGGGTTTGGATGAGATGGCGGTGTTTTATTAAGCGCTAGCGCCCTTTAGGTGCAAGCGGCAAGGTGCAAGCTACTAGCTTTATATAAAGAGGAGCTAGGTGTCTTACTAGCCTCGGCAAGTTTGCCTCGGTTTTCTCACTAAAAATGTCCACTGGACATTTTTTGCTTTGCAACGTTCGGTCACCTTAGTATCTTAACAAAGTAACACTAAACGAATCTCCCGCTTTCGTTACTACGAAAAGGTGATCATAAATAGATTCATCTAGGCTTTTGTAATCTTCTATCCCTAAAAGTTTGTTGACCATTTTTGGTGTTGTGTTGGAGTGACCCGCGACAACGATATTTCCATCATGAGCTTGTCTCAAGAGGTCGGGGAGATCCGCTAAGTCAGGGGTGTACAAAATGGGTTCTATATCGAGATAGTCAGCTAGCGGCTGAATGGTTTGTTTGGTGCGTCTATAATCAGTCGTGTATATGGTAGTAATACCAGCCTTGGCTAAATGAAATTTTAAGCGTTCTGCTCTTTCTTTTCCTTCTTTCGTAAGATTAGGATCTTTTGGATCGTCCTTAGATTTTTCGGCATGACGAACTAGGAAAATTTGGGTGGGTTTTATTTGTTCACTTGTTCTTTCGGTGATTGTTGTTTCTGATGACCCTACCTGCTTAGTTGTATCGCAGGAGAATAGGATGACTGTTATTAATACATAAAGACTTAAAAGGCTGAAATTTCGCATAATCGCTTTTTATACAAAAATATAAAAAATGATGAGTTATGGATTATGAGTTATGAATGCAGCGCAAGAGCATCTTCTAAATGTAAAACCGAGGAATGTAGAATCTAAAATGAAAAAGGCTTTTTTCTCGTGTACTTTTACCACCGTAGCTTGCCCAACTCATAGAGGTGGGGCACTGCAGGCTAAGCTTACTTGTTCGAGACACCCTAGAAAATAAATGTAAAACTGAAAAATTCTAAATGTAAAATGTAAAAGTGAAAAAGAAAAACCAGAAGCTAGAGAGCTAGAAAGCTAGTTTTTGCCTGCCTCGACAGGTGCCTCGGTTTCCTCACTATTTTGATCCACTGGATCAAAATTGCTACGCAACGTTTGGTCACCTAGAAAGCTAGACACCTAGATACCTAGAACCTTCTCAAAACAATCTAAATATCTTATTCAACATCTTGAGGCCGACGAAGAGATTTTGGCCTTTCTCCATGGTCTCCTTGTTGTACATCACTTCGATAGGGACTTCGGCATA
>CALIEI010000013.1 GCA_938022165.1 uncultured Saprospiraceae bacterium
TCCGGGATCTATATTAGGTGGCCTTTTGGGCGGCGGCAATTCTTCCACTTATCGAGTCAATGTGTTTACTATCGGTGGCCAACTACAGTATCATCTATATCGCTTTCCAAAACTAGATACCTATACCACCGTTCGAGCTGGATATAATTTTATTTCCGTTATCGAAGATGGCGCCAACAACGTGGACTTCTTGGGCGTTGATGTTCCCGGATTTGAGTATTTCGCAGGCGCAGGAGCGAGGTATTATTTCACCCCACACTTAGCCTTCTATGGCGAAGTAGGCAATAGTATATTGTCGCCTTTCCATATCAACTTTGGCGGCACATTTCGCTTCTAGTTATTTTATGATTTTGATTTGGGGCCATCCCTCGATTTCGACTTTCTTTTGTTCCGATGTTCATCGTCACAAATGAAAGTCTCACTCGGGACCAGGCTATTCGCAGCGCGGTCCCTTAGTCTTTTCCTTTTAGGGATATTGTTGTGTGCTTCGATATCTTCCACTTTACAAAAGGTATTCTAAACCAAGTCGGGACTAGTGACTATCGTCACTACTGCTACTATCCTTTGTCCGAAAAAAAAGGATTAATCTATTGTAGGAATAATGAGAAGCAAGTGAAGTATCTTATGAAAAATCTCAGTTCAAGAGAATTTAAAATTCAAAAAAAATGAATGAATTATAATCAAGAATAAAATTCGGCCTATAAAGATTTTTCTGAATTATTCCAAAATGGTGTATTCAGCATAAATAGGAGCAAAATCTAAAAACCGGCAGTTGCACAGTCACCCCAAGAGATAGAGGCGTCAGCGGTTTTAATGACGACTTGAAATACAATTTCTTTTTTAGTCTACTGGAGTATACAATAGCACCACATTAAAACGCTTCCACTAAAAATAGAGGAAATTAGGAAAGCAGCCGATATCTAACTTGTGTAGCCAATCATGAAAAATAAGCTCTAAGCATACTTGAGAAGCTAGGAATAAGAGCGTGACCTTGCAAGCTGCCTAGACTTTTGTTTCTTTGCGGCAATGGCAAAGAAAGAGAAAGAAAAGTCATCAGCCAACTAAAATTTATGTACACAACTTAAATAAGAGAAAACACCTATCTGCAAATATTATTTTACATTCAAATCATAAGTGTAAAAGAAGCTTAAGTGATTAGACGTTATTCTAGTTATATTAATTTAGTAATTATTAAGTCTAAAAGCGATTCGGGAAACCACCTAAGATACCTAAGCTAAGCATACTTGCACAAGCTTGTGCAACTTGCAGAGGTGTGACACCTTAGTTTTTTCTTAGGTGACTTGTGCACTTTAGAGATGCTTAAGTGAACTTAGGTGGTTTCGCCAGCGAAAGAGAAGCTAAATAAACTATCCTTTTAAATTATTGTACTTTTTATAAACAAATAAACAAATAAAAGTATGTAAGCTCAACCTAAACCATCTCCTTCCCCCTGATGCCTCTTCAACCTTCTAGTATACTCCTCCACCCGCCGCTGCGCAAACAAATCATAAGCTATCATAACCGCCACTTGCAAAAGAACAGCCACCGCCAAACCCAAATTATAATTATTGACCTTCTTAGCGACACCAAGCACGATAATAATCATAGACAAGACAAAAAGCCCCTCCAAAATATGCCGAGTGATTTTATACCGCTTTAGCGCAGATTCCTTTCTTACCAATTCTTTTTTCAGATTAAGATGCACCGCTTTAGCAGATTTCGAAATCCCCCGATTCAACGCAAGATTTGATTTCAGAAAAATACCCACCCCATACAGGGTCTGAAAAACAGCAAGCGGCAGCAAACCAAAGATGATCCCAAAGGCAAGATCCCCTTCGATAAATTTAGAACAAACGAAACTGAGCAGAATCATAACTAGGCCAATACAAAACATCACTATAGAAGCCTTCTTTTCTTCAGTGTAGTATGTTTGTATATAATGAAGGATATCCAAGCTATATATTGATGTTAAATGGCTGATCACCAGCTCGATTAAAAACAGCCTAAATATAGGCTCAATTGTTTTAGCAAATTACAAGCTACCGCTGAATTCACAAAACAATAGCAAGATAAAGATTAGGGTATTTTATAGATTCAATATATCGTACATTTGGTGCGTTTATTAGCAAGAATTGAAATAAATCAAAATTGAATACAAAAAATTTTATAACTCAATTTTATGCTTCCAAGGCAAAACCTACAAAGTTTCACGCTTTCTTTTGGGGTAAATTTTCATTAGCGCCCATCAGAGAAAAAGAGGGCTACACTTTTTTTGCACAAGCTGATTCTGCAGCCCTTGATTTTGAACTCTCCTACAAGGAGGAACAAGTCTACTTGCATTCCGAAGATGCCCAAGCGCAGCTACTTACAGAAAACGTAGAAGAACTGTTCTCCAATCCAATCCATCATCCTGAATATACCCTCTACGACAACCGCCCTTCACTAAGCGATCTCTTCCCAAAAGAAAATATTTATAAATCAGACTTCAAAGACCCCGAAGATTTTGAAGAACTAGAAGCCTATGTAGAATTCATCCAAGGCATAGACAACTACTACCAGGGACTAATTGGAATCAATACAATTACGACTTCAGAAGAGAATGACGAACGCACCATTTCATTAGATACAAAATATGGAAAACTAAAGATTCAAATAGAACGGGAGCTGTTCGACCTGGATGTATTGCATACGCTAAACGAGTTTATAAAAGACAATGCCAAAAGGGAAAGTACACTCCATCTCACGATAGATGCACAAATGTATATGCTCACCTTATTACTAGATAAGGCAGA
>CALIEI010000014.1 GCA_938022165.1 uncultured Saprospiraceae bacterium
TGGTATCCACTGCTCTAATGCATTAAATATTGGCAGAAGAATGTGCAAATCACAGGCTGTAGCAGCCTAAATTTTAATCAAAAAGTGGCTAGAAAAATATCACCTTAGCATTGCTTTGCCCTTATTTCTGAACATCCCTAATATGAAAACTATTTTGTGGCTAGTCAATATAGCAAAAGAGTAAATTTGATAAATCTATTAATGATTGATTTGAGAAACTAAGGATCTAAATTCTAAAAGATCTATTTCGAATTCAAGGATTTAGTGTGTAAATGTACCTACCGACAACATAACTAAAGTACAACCATTAACTACATTTATACCTTTCTGCTTTAATCTTGCATACAGTTTATTATTCTCAGCACCAGGATTAAAGATTACCTTTTTAGGATCTAGATTCATAATATCATCTTCATACATAGATTGATTTCTTTCATTTAAATATATAGTAATCGTATCATATACTATATCCTTAGGTAGCTCCTCAATAGATTTATAAAATTTATTTCCGGCTAATGTTGAACCTGTTGGTTCTCTCCCTATCAAGAATGTCTTATGCCCATGTCTATTTAGCTCTTGCATAGCTTTATATGAGTATCTATGCGGCTTTTTTGAGGCTCCAAGTATAATTACATTCTCACTTTTATTTTCTTTCATTATAATTCCTTTATAATATAAAAGGAAAAAGGCCAAGAGGAAGTTTACTTCTTCTTGGCCTTTTTTTATAGTTGAGTCCACTCCGGAGACTAGCGAATTTTCAAAAATGGTCTATTTTGGAAGAGATTTTTTCTTTTTGAAATTCAGTGATGCCTGAGCACGCCAACTAGTTGTCGCACAGGCATCAGTGGATTGAGAAAAGAGAAAATATCGCCAAAAGAGACATTTTGGGATTTCGAAACTTTCCGAAGTGGACTCACAGTTTACTATTTATTTTGCTTTAAGCCAATAATCTGATTGGATCTTCTAATAATAGCTTTAATGTATTCAAAAATTCTGAACCAGTTGCACCATCCACTACTCTATGATCACATGAGAGGGTAACTTTCATCATTCTACCGACTACAATCTCTCCATTACTCACTATAGGCTTTTCTATTATGCCACCAATGGCTAAAATACAAGCGTCTGGTGGATTTATTATCGCCGTAAATTCTTCTATTCCAAACATTCCAAGATTGGATATCGTAAATGTATTTCCTTGCATCTCATCTAGACCAAGTTTTTTTACTTTCGCTTTTCCAGCAAGCGATTTCACTTCTTGATTAATATATGATAATGATTTTTGATCAGCATTTTTAATTACAGGAACTAACAATCCATCGTCAACTGCCACTGCTACTCCAATATTGATATTTCCATTATATCTAATCTTGTCTCCTAACCAAGAAGAATTAACCTTTGGATGTTTCTTAAGAGCTCCTGCTACTGCTTTAATTACGAGATCATTAAAGGATATTTTTACATCTGCGACTTCATTTAGTCGTTTTCTACTATCCCAAGTATTTGTCATGTTGATTTCCAAAGTAAGATAGAAATGCGGTGCAGTGAATTTGCTTTCACTTAGCCTTCTAGCAATGGTTTTACGCATTTGACTAACAGCTACGTCCTCATCTTTGCCTAGTATTGTACCTATTTGCGGTAAAGCAATAGCAGATTGCGCTACAGGCCTTGGATTATTAATATATGCTTCAATATCTTTCTTTACAATACGGCCATTATCCCCAGATCCTGAAATCGCATCAATTGATATGCCAGCTTCATTTGCCATTGATCTAGCTAGAGGGCTAATCTTTATTCTTCCATTGGAAGCGGAAGGGGCACTTACAGGTTGAGTTGCTTGCGTATTGTGATTGGTTGGAGTCATAGGTTTTGCAGTTTCAACTACTACATCCTTTTCTATAGTTGATGCATCAGAAGTTACTTTTGCTTCTTTTTTAGGTGAAGCAGCCTCTGCTTCAGCTATTGCTGCTTTCCAATCTTCACCTTCTTCACCAATTACCGCAATAACACCATCTATTGGCACAGCTCCTTCTTTGACTGCAATATGTAAAAGAATGCCATCAAAATAGCTATCCAGCTCCATAGTAGCCTTATCTGTTTCTACCTCTGCTAATGTATCACCAGACGATACAGAATCTCCTTCATTCACTAACCAAGAAACAATAACACCTTCTTCCATAGTGTCACTCATTCTAGGCATTTTTATAACATCAGCCATATTCTTTTTTTTGATTTTAAATATTCGGACAAAAATAGCTCTTAGTGCAGTATTTACCATATATTAAACCGAGAATAGTCAGACTAGGTTATATTTTTATCTTTAATTTCATTGTTTTTATAAAATTTGACTCCACTTTATGCAATTTTCTTCTATTCTACTTTCTGAAGCAGTAGAATCATTCTCTTCACTTCCAGGAATTGGAAAAAAAACAGCTTTGAGGTTAGTTTTACATCTTCTTCAAGAAGATGCTAATATGACCAAAAGTATGGCAGATCGTCTCATAAAAATGAGAGAAAACATAAAGTATTGCAAGCAGTGCTTTAATATTTCAGATGAAGATATATGTCAAATTTGCAATAACTCAAAAAGGGATAAATCCTTGATTTGTGTTGTTAGAAATATAAAAGATATTATAGCCATTGAGGAAACAGGGCACTACTTTGGGGTTTATCATGTACTTGGTAATTTAATATCGCCTATAGACGGTATAGGACCAGAAGATATTCGAATAAATGAACTTGAAACTAGAGTAGAAAATGACGGTATTAAAGAAATAATTATGGCTATTACTCCGTCTATAGAAGGAGATACCACAATTTTTTATATATCGAAAAAACTTAATGGAAAAGATGTTTCCATTTCTACTATTGCTAGGGGAGTTTCTTTTGGAGGAGAATTAGAGTATGCCGATGAAATCACCTTGGGGAGATCAATAGTATCAAGAGTAAAATATGAGCGTTAATCGTCTCTTTAGATGAAACTTTCTATAGTAATTGTCAACTACAATGTAAGGTACTTTTTGGAGCAGGCACTCCATTCAGTTTATAATGCTATATCTAATATCAAAGCAGAAGTTTTTGTAGTTGATAATGCTTCTTCGGATGAAAGTGTCCAAATGGTCAAATCTAAGTTTCCTAATGTCAAACTGATCGTAAATCAGGATAACACAGGTTTCTCAGTTGCAAATAATCAAGCTATTCGAAAGGCGGCTGGAGAATACATTTTATTGCTTAATCCAGATACTCTAGTAAAGGAAGATACTTTTGCAAAGTGTATGGAGTTTATGGATAATAAACCTAAAGTTGGAGGCTTAGGGGTGAAAATGATAGATGGTTCTGGAAAATTTTTACCTGAATCGAAAAGAGGCTTTCCGAGCCCAAGCGTAGCTTTTTTTAAAACCTTTGGCCTAGCTAGGCTTTTTCCGAAGTCAAAAATTTTCAATAAATATCATCTTGGATATTTAGATAAAAATAAAAGTTGGGAGGTTGATGTCTTAGCGGGAGCTTTTATGCTTTTAAGAAAATCGGTTCTAGATCAAATTGGATTATTGGATGAGCGTTTTTTCATGTACGGCGAGGATATCGATCTCTCCTATAGAATTCAAAAAGCAGGCTTTCAAAATTACTACTTTGCTGATACCACAATTATCCATTATAAAGGGGAAAGCACAAAAAAAGGGGATTTAAATTATGTGAAGACTTTCTATAATGCAATGATACTCTTTGCTAAGAAACACTTTACAGGGTCTTTAGCAAGTGCTTTTATACTCTTTCTTAATCTTGCCATTTATTTTCGGGCTGGATTAACCTTAGTCAAAAATATATTTAAGAAGGTCCATTATTTTTTATTCGACTTTTTAGTGATATTTTTTGGTATATACTTTATTAAAGATTTTTGGGCCAACTATTTTTATAGTGATCCTTCTTATTTCAAAGCTAGTTTGATGCAATTTAATGCGCCCTTATATTCGCTTATATGGTTGTTAAGTCTGTTTTTTAATGGAGCTTACGATAAACCCTTCGAATTAAAAAGGCTTATTAGAGGCTTATTTATTGGTCTTATTATTATAGCTGGAGTATATGGTTTTCTAAACATAGAGTATCGGTCAAGTAGAGCTATAATACTATTAACTACTGTATGGTCCATTTTATTTACAGTTGCATATAGATACCTTAACTTTTTCTTCAAATATAATTCATTAAATATCTTAGATGGTTTAAGTTCTAAGGTCATCGTGGTTGGGTCTCTCGAAGGAAGTTCCAAGGTTAGAATGGTATTAGATAATGTTCATGCCCAAAAGAATATTATTGGCATTGTTTCAACTGATTCAGCAGAAACCCGTGAAGACAATGTTTTAGATTCAATTGAAAATCTAGAAGAGATTGTTCAAATATTTGATGTCAATGAAATAATCTTTTGTGCAGAAGATATCCCTTCTCAAAAAATTATTGATTGGATGGCCATTTTGGGTAGCAATATTGATTATAAAATTTTACCTCAAGAAAGTTTAAGTATCATAGGGAGTTCATCTAAAGAAAATCCAGGAGAACTGTATACTGTAGATGTAAGATTTAATATAGCCGACAGCGTTTCTAAGCGAAATAAAAGGTTATTAGACTTATTGTTTTCATTGATTTGTTTAGCTACATTACCTATATGCTTAATACTAATAAAAAGAAAAGTTTCTTTCCTTCAAAATTTATTCAATGTTTTCATTGGTAAGCTTAGTTGGGTAGGATACAATGATTCTAATAGTGAAAAACTACCTAAGCTCAAGAATAGTGTTATTGCCAACGACCAATCATTCAAAAATAAAAGTTTAAGTGAAAGTTCCAGATATAAGTTAAACTTTATATATGCTAAGGATTATGAAGTTACTAAGGATATTAAACTTTTGTTTTCCAATCTTAAATTTTTAGGCGGAACGGAATAGTTTTGTTTTTTTGGTATAGTCTTTGGGTTACTATGCCCGTTATACTTCCCTTCTTTTTCGTAGTCCCCAAAATTAAACTTAAATGTCTAAATTAAGTGTTTTTTTGACTACCCTCCTTTTATCAGTTTTATTTTCTCTTAATGCAAGCACCATAGTAGGACATGCAGATAATGCATTTGTATTAAGAAATAATTCCTTAGTTTTTGATGTTCTTGAAAATGATCAAATTGAAGGAGACGTTTTAGATTTTGGAATAGAGATCCATCCTACCTATGGAAAAGTTACTATCAATGAAGATCATACGGTAACTTATATACCAGATGAGAATATTTGTGAGGAGTCTGATTACTTTTTCTATTATATAGAAGATGCTGAAGGCCCAATACTGGTAGAGGTTACTATAGATATTTTATGTGAGCCAATTACTGTACTAAATGGCTTTTATAGTGAACTTACTGAAGAGATAAAAGAGGCACCAAATTCATTTACTATCCTAGGAGCAGAAAATTTTCCAGATAATTCACTTTATGTATTTAGCGATGTAGGCGAAGAGGTTTTTTATACTCAAGGCTATTCAAATGATTGGAATGGGAAAGGGAATGATTCGGAAACTATAGAACAAGATAGAATATATTATTACGTATTTAATGATGGTCTAGGTGGAACCTATTGTGGATATTTACAGATGAATTAATAATTAGAATAATAAATAATATTAGGAAATGCGACTCCAGCCCTTTACTAGATGAAAATAGTGATCGAGATGGTGTCGCATTTTTTTATGTATATCCATTTGTAGTTTTGGGTCTTTTTCAAATATGCGAATAGCCATTTCTTTGCATACTCTAATCATTTCTCCATCACGTAAGATATCAGTCATTTTAAACATAGCTAAACCTGATTGCATAGTACCATCTATAGATCCAGGTCCACGTAGTTTTAAATCTGCTTCAGAAATCTCAAAGCCATCAGTGGTTCTTACCATAGTTTGAATTCTTTTAAAACTATGTTTGGAAATATTTTTCTTCGTCATTAAAATACAATGAGCTTGATCTGCCCCTCTACCAACTCTTCCTCTGAGCTGATGTAGTTGAGATAGACCAAAGCGTTCAGCGTTCTCTATGACCATTAATGAAGCATTGGGAACATTGACACCAACTTCTATAACAGTGGTAGCTATCATTATCTGTGTTTGATTTTTTAAGAAGCGCTCCATTTCGTAATCTTTGTCTTCGGGTTTCATCCTTCCATGGACAATACTAATTTGATACTTGGGTTTGGGAAAATCTCTTTCCAGGGATTCATATCCTTGCATCAAGTTATTGAGATCTAATTTTGCAGATTCTTCAATCAAAGGGTATACAATGTAAACTTGTCTACCTTCTGCAATCAGTTTTTTCATGAATCCAAAAACATAAAGTCTATTTTCTTCAGTTTTGTGATAAGTTGTAACGGCTTTCCTTCCGGGTGGCATTTCGTCTATTTTGCTAACATCTAAATCTCCATAGGCTGTCATAGCTAAGGTTCTAGGTATTGGAGTAGCAGTCATCACAAGTATATGGGGAGGGATTGGTTTGTTTTTTTTCCATAGTTTACTTCTTTGTTCTACACCAAACCGATGCTGTTCATCTGTAATAGCTAAACCTAAATTTTTGAAGACAACTTTATCTTCTAGTATCGCATGTGTCCCTATTAAGATTTGTAGTTCTCCATTAGCTAATGACTCAAGAATAAGTTTTCTTTTTTTTCCTTTTACGCTGCCAGAAAGAAAACCTACACGAATTTCTAATTTTTCAAGGTCATGAAGTAATGAATTGTAATGTTGCTGCGCTAAAATTTCTGTAGGTGCTAGCATACAAGCTTGATAACCATTATCTAGGGCTAATAACATTGTCAATAGACCTACCATAGTTTTTCCGCTTCCAACATCACCTTGTAGAAGTCTATTCATTTGTACACCAGACCCAAGATCGATGCGTATTTCTTTAATGACTCTTTTTTGAGCTCCGGTTAGCTCAAATGGAATGCACTCTTTATAAAATGTATTAAAATAATTGCCAACTTTTTCAAAAAGTAATCCTTTAATATGCTCCAATCGATGTGCTCGAAGCTGAGACATTCTAAGTTGGAAGTAGAAAACTTCATCAAACTTTATTCTTCTTATGGATTGATCAAGTATCTCCTGGTTATGTGGAAAGTGTATATTGATTAATGCCTCATGTCTACCAATCAATTTTAATTTTTGTAAAATATAATCTGGCAAATGTTCCTCTAGTCGATCCTCACTTAATGCTTGCAGAAGATGAAATATTATTTTTCGTCTCCCCTTAGAATCTAAACCTTTTAAATTTAATTTTTCTGAACTATGGTATACTGGGGCTAGATGAGAGCTTGTTTGGGTATTGTCATTGGGAAGTGTGAGTTCAGGGTGAGGTATATTTATTCTACCATTATAGTTATTTATCTTACCATAGCAAATGTATTCAACGCCTGGCTGAAGGTTTTTCTCTAGCCAACTTACTCCTTTGAACCAAACTAGTTCTATTTGTCCGGTAGTGTCCTTTAAATGAGCAGTTAGTCTTTTTTTTCTTGCAAGCCCATGCACTTGCAATCTATTTAGCACTCCCTTTATTTGCACATATTCATCGCTTAAATTTATTTCACTAATTTTATGAAATTTGGTCTTATCTATGTGTCTAAATGGATAACTTTGTAGCAAGTCCATTGCAGTATAGATGCCTAATTCCTTTTTTAGTAAATCTGCTTTGATCGGACCTACTCCTTTTAAGTATTCGATTGGAGTATCTAGTATGCTTTTTGATTGACTTGACATATTGCTATATTCAAAAGCAATTTACTAAGAATCGAGTGATAGGAGAAAACATACCATATTTAATTAGCGTTACTACAGAAAAGGTATAGAAATGGCAGTGAAAGAATCCAAACGAATGCTCCAAGTAGCAGAGATGGTGAAGCGAAATATAAGTATAGTCTTTCAACAAGAAGGGACTTACTATTATGGTAGTGAGGCCCTTGTGACAGTAACTAATGTCAAAATGTCTTCTGATCTTGGTATTGCTAAAATCTATCTTAGCATTTATAATACCGAAAATAAACAGGCTGTACTTTTGGAGATAGAAGAAAATGCTCACCAAATCAAACAGTCATTCTCGCAAAGAGTGAGAAAACAACTTCGTCGTGTGCCTAGATTGGATTTTTATGAAGATGAGACGCTTGATGAAATGTATCGTCTGAATAGCCTTTTTGGACAACTCAAGTCAGATAACCAAATGGGAAAAGAAGAAGAATAAATCTTCTCGAACCTGTTTTCCTAAGTAGTATTGCTCTTGCCCAAAACCTCCCTGTGTAGCTGCAATTCATGTAGGTAGTGTTCTTATAAACTTGAGCGAGTCTTTTTGAAAATTCATTTGCGAAATTATTTTTGCCCATTATTTGTTTTAACCCACTCTTAAAGCTTTGACTTTTGGATGAGGGGTAGAAGCGGTATGAAGTGCATACTAGGACTAATGAAGAAATAGCTGATGACGGATGAGCGAATGAGCGAATACTAGTCAGCTATAAAGCAACATTCCCATGCGTTTTTCGCATGGGAATGTTGCTGTTTCTGAATAGTGCTAGGGTGTGCTGAATAGAAGCGGATGACCCGGTCGATATGTAGCGATTGCTTGGCGCGCTGAACATATCGGCAGCCCATCAGAATTACTTCTTTGGAGGAATTGGACTACCATGAGGATCTTCTTTTGGGAAACCTAGCTTAGCATCTACTTCATCTAGCATGTCATCAGTAAGAAGGTGTTCAAATTTTTCTGCATCTTCATGTATTTGTTCTGCACTTAGTCCCATTTCATTAACTAGGTAAGTTTCCCAAAGTCTGTGGGCACGGATAAGCTTGTTGGCCATGTTTTCACCCGTTGGAGTCAATACTAAATTCGGTGTAAGTTTCACCATTTGATTGGAAGACATTTTCTTGAGATTTTTTCTCAGAAGATTAGTGTTGTAGCCAAGTTGTTCTTGCAAATTTTTGAAAGTCAGATTTCCTTTTTGCTGCAATCTAAAAGCTTGCTTAAGAGTATCTTCCAAATGAATTTTATTGCGTAGATTTCTATTGCGCAGTGATTTAATAATCAACCCTTTTTTAGGTGAAAAGAAAACGGCAAGTGCATAAAAAATAGCTGCCATGACTGCCATCATTGGACCTGGCGTCAGATCAAGATAGATAGAGATTATCATCCCCGAAACAGCAGAAAGGAATCCTATCAATGCAGAGATGATTACAACCTTATGTAATTTATCAGAAAGCATAAGTGCAGTAGAGGCTGGTGTCACCAACATAGCTACTACCAAAATAATACCTACGGCTCGAAGAGATGCTACGATCACAAAAGACAACATGAGCATTAGGAAATAATGGACCATCTTAACGGATATACCCATAGTTTCTGCGATAACGGGTTGAAAAGTACTCACAAAAAGGTATCGATAGAAAAACAAAACACTCAGGATAACATAAAAACCTATACCAAGGAGAAGGTAGATATCTTCATCGTTGATCCCCATAATAGTACCTAATAAAAAATGCTCAAGGTCAAGATGTGCTCCACTTTTATTGAGGGTCGAAATGCCGATCACTCCTAAGGCAAACATGGTTGTAAATACAATACCAATAGCTGCGTCATTTTTAGTGCTTACATTGCTTTGGATCCAAGTAATTAATACTGCAGTAATCAAGCCCGCTACTACTGATCCAATAAAAAAGCCAATCGTAGTCATTCCCACTGTAACGAATGCCACCACTACGCCAGGAAGAATAGCGTGTGCAAGCGCATCTCCGATCAGGGCCATGTTTCTCAATACAACAAAACTGCCTAATAGACCGCAAGTAATACCTACCATAGAGGAAGCTATTAAAGCTCTGATGGCCCATTCTGCTGTAAAAAGTAATTCAATAGTTTCAAACATATACCTGCAAATATCGGAATTAATTATGGAGTGTTCAATTTACTTTATATGTTAGATTCTATTGCTTCTTGTATCATTCCTTCCTTCATACTGTATTTAGTCACTACCATGTGCTTAAAGTCTTGGAGACCCCAAATAAATTCTATTAATAAAACGGCTACCACTATAAGGTCCACTCTGGATAATGGAATATCCTTCATTTGCTTTCGTTCAGCTAATGTTTTAGTAACTATATTATCTATTAGTGATTTTAAGTTCTCGGTTTTGATAATGTTAGCGCTATCAGATAGTTTTTCTTTTGGGAGAAGATTTTCTAAAACATCAAAGGTTCCAGATGCTCCAATTATATTTTTGGGCTTGAATTCAATCAGTTTATTAATTAAAACTTGTAGAGATTTTTGAAGGTGCAGCTTTAGCTCATTGATTTGAATTAGGCTAATAGGTTCGTTGGTATGAAATTGATTTTTTAAAAGCGTGACACCAATTTTAAAGCTTTGAGCATAATGCATTTTATTTTGATCTGCTATAATGAATTCTACACTTCCGCCTCCAATATCCATAATCAGATCAGGAGCTTCACGAAAAGGGTAGCTGAGTTTAATGCCTTTAAATATAAGTTCAGCTTCTTTGTCACCAGAAATTTTTTCAATTAGAATCTTTGTTCTAGAATGTACATCTTTGATAAATTGGCTTGCATTTTCTGCGTTGCGTATGGCTGATGTCCCATAAGCTATTACTTTTTTAATTTGGTGTTTTTCTATGAGTAGAGCAAACTCTTCCATAGCAATTAGGCCTCTTTGATAAGCCTCAGCATCAATATTGAATAAGTTCTTAGCTCCAAGTTTTACGAAAAAACGTTTGCGAATTAGCTCATTAAATTTTTTTTCTATGCCGTCCCATTCTACAATAAGCAGATGAAATGTGTTAGTGCCTATATCTATTGCGGCTACTTTACTTGACATAGAAGCTATAATTATTTACCAAGACCACCCGCTTGTTTAAAGACATTTTGGAAGTGTGCTACACCGTCTGGAGTTATATTATTGGCATAGAGTCTTTTATTGTTCTTCATAAAAATGAAATGTTGACATTCATTGGAAAAAAATATTTCAGCTTCAATTTCTGTTTCTCCATTAATTTCATAAAATACTCTTCCAATGGGTTTGCATGGTTTGTCCAAGACTGGGACACCTTGTGAAACATGAGTAAGCGTTTGTTTAATGCTGCCATCATTGTTCATACTCATGCTAAAGTTAGAATCGTAGAATAAGTAATCTACGTAGTCACATTTATCATACAACTTTTGAAGAAGTGCTAAAGGTACTGAAGGTAATTTTTCAATATTAGAATTTGTTACTTTAGCAGGAGGTGCTGCTGATTTTTCAGTAGAGGAATTTACATTCTTGTCACATGAAAAAAGCAAAATGAAAAAGCATGAAAGTAAAAAGTAATATTTCAAAATAGTTTGATTTAGTTGAGATGTTAAAACATATAAAGTGCGTGAAAAGATAGGTTGAAAGCAGAAAGTGAATCAATGGCACCTCCATTATCAATATTTTCTTGCGTATTTCTATAAAGACGAATCAATGACCTGTTATATCTAACTGTTAGTCCAAAATTTTTATTAACAAAGTAAGTAGCGCCTCCTAAAATACTCAAATCATTTTCTCTCCACAGGTCAATAAATCTAGAATTGTCAATACCGCCATTATCTAACTCAGCATTAACTAACCTACCATAGCTCAAACCACCGTGAAAATGCAGTCGAAAATAATCTTCAGATTCCCAATCTTTTAAACTGATTATTATTGGGACAGAGACATAGTCTGTTTTATAAGTTACTTGAGGTGTTCCATCAATATTTGAAGCTTCTTTTGCTCCTCGTTGGCTATATTGTATTTCTAAACTTAGGTCCATTTTCTCCTTTAAATTGACCGAAATCTTTAGACCTCCTTCTAAGCCAGGTTTGTTGAACCCCGCACTGTCGTCTCCATTAATTTGACTAGCTGTCAAGCCTACAAACGCACCAGCTTTGAAGGTTTGAGAATTAGCTACACAACTAAAAAATAAGAGAAAAATGACTAGAGTTGGACTTTTGAACATAGTAATAAGATACTTTAGATTTAATATTTTTTATAGCTTTACAGTGGTTGAGTCTACTCTGAAAATTATCTACTTTTCGGAGTGGTCACATAATTTAATAATAACGTTTCAATTTGCTATTATTATTGATCGTTAGACTTTAAAAAGTAATAGATGTTCAAATATAACAGAAACAATTTAAAGAAATTAGAAACTATTTTTGAATTATCAGGATTCATCATTCGATATGAAAGAGGAACTTTCAAAAGTGGGTACTGTATGGTTGAAAACAATAATATCATTGTCATCAATAAGTTTTTTGATGTGGAAGGAAGAATTAACACCTTGCTTGAAATTGAACAACGTATTACTATTCAAGAGGATAACCTAGATGAGAAAAGCATGGAGTTCTACCAAAAGATATCCAGTTTAGATCCAGCCCTATCTTAATTTATTTTGAATAACAAGTGTATATTTTTGGGTACTGGAACTTCACAAGGAATTCCCTTCATAGGATGCTCATGTGAAGTTTGCAAATCTACCGATCTTAGAGACGCTCGTCTCAGATCATCAATTCTACTCCAATTAGGAGATGTAAACATCGTAATCGATACAGGGCCAGATTTTAGACAGCAAATGTTGAGAAATAAGGTGGAGCATCTGAATGCTATTTTTATCACACATGAACACAATGACCATATTGCTGGATTGGATGATATCAGACCTTTCAATTTCAAGCAAAAGGAGTCTATGCCTATTTATACTTCACAGCGAGTTGCTAATGAATTGAAAAAGAAGTTTGACTATATTTTTGAAGAAGAAAAGTATCCAGGTGCACCAAGTGTTAGTATTAATTTGATAAGCGAAAAGACTTTTAGCGTTAATGGATTTTTAATTGAACCAATTCATTATCATCATGGGCATGTTCCAGTTCTAGGATTTAGGGTAGGTGATCTGGCATATTTAACTGACATAAAAACTATAGAAAAAAACCAGGAAGCAAAATTGAAAGGCGTAAATACGCTGATTGTTAGTGCTTTGCACCAAAAAGAGCACCATTCGCATTTTAATTTACAAGAAGCATTATCTTTTATAGAAAAGGTGAATGCCAAACAATCATTTTTAACACATATAAGCCATAGAATGGGGACTTTTAATGACGCGTCTAAACTACTCCCAAATGGTGTGCAGATTGCGTATGATGGACTAGAAGTAGATATTAGTTTGCAAATTGATTAAGATTGATTAGCTTAGTTAAAGGGAATAATAGAAACAGATTGTGCTTATTACTCGTTTAGTGTAATAGACAATTTTTCCCTTAAATTTGAGTTATTCTAATACACTTTAACTTAATAAAATCCTTGCTGGATGAATAAACTCTTTACTTTATTTATTTGCTTAATCACCTGCAGCTTAAGTGCCCAGCAAACACCGCAGAGCTCATTATACAATTTTAATATTTATGAATTTAATCCTGCATTAGCTGGAATAGATAATAATCTTTCGATAAACGGAGATATTAGAAGTCAATGGGCTGGGATAGTTGGTGCTCCGTTAACCCAATCGCTAAACGCCCATGTTCCCGTTTATATAACAAATGGAGGTTTTGGTGTATCACTAAGAAATTTCACTGCAGGGGTGTCTCAAAATATACAAGCTGCTTTGAGCTACAATCAGATAATTCAGATAAATGAAAAAGCAAGATTGTCATTTGGTGTTAGCGGAGGAATTATGCAGCATAGTTTTAATGGGTCTGAGCTACTTACACCAGAAGGAAACTATGAACTACCAGGGATAGATCATAATGATCAACAATTATCAGAGTTTGATGGGAATGGAACAGCACCAATATTAAGTGCTGGTATAATTCTGGAGTATGAAAATCTAAGAGTTGGTATATCAGGAGACAATTTGTTAGAATCTCAATTGAGCGTCAATAGTATTCAAGATGATGTGTTTTTTAACCAAATTAGGCACTATTATGGTTATGTATCATACAGATTGGATTTAAATAATGATTTGAGTCTTACGCCTTCTGTTTTGGTTAAGGCTGAAAATGCTGAAATACAGGCTGATTTCAACGTTTTTGCCGAATTAAATGAGAAATTTGTTTTTGGTGTTTCATATAGAGGATATAGTAATATATCTACAGATGCCTTGGTTTTTCAAGGCGGATTTCGTCTAAGCAGCACGCTTTCACTGAAATACGCTTATGACTTTGGACTATCTGAAATTAGGACTGTAAACAACGGCAGTCATGAGATTCTTATTAGTTATGACATTGCTACGAACTTTGGAAAGGGCACTCCTCCAGAGATTATCTATAATCCAAGATTTTTATAGTTTATTTGGCTATTTTTAGACTAATATTTTGTCAATGGGCGATTAAAATTAGATTAATTTTGAAATTAGATAATACAATGAATAATCTACCGTTAAAATCATCACAAAACGATAAAACAAGGCGACTTTATATAATTGTTTGAAATTTTGTTTTGTATTCATAAAGAGACTATATTTACGGTCTCTTAAACTTATCTATAATAAAAAGAAAGGTATAAATCCGGGTGTTAATGAAAAAGTTTATAAATAATATCGCTGTTTTAGGTCTTTTCGCTATTCTCTTTTCTTGTGGAGGTGGTGGGAATGATACTGGACAACTTGTTGGTGCATTTGATAGGCCAACATGGAAAGGAATAAATCCATACGGGATGGTATATGTGCCATCTGGTACCTTGCATATTGGTCCTGGTGATCAAGATGTAAGCAATACCTACGTCCAAAGAGCAAAATCTATTTCTATAAATGGATTTTATATGGATGATACAGAAATCACCAACAATGAGTATCGTCAATTTATTGAATACATCAGAGATTCAATTGCACATACTTATCTAGACAATTTTTATGAAGATGAAGACGGTAATCAATATATTGATTACGAGTATGAAATCGATTGGTCTGATGAAACGCTAGATGATCTATTCTACCAAGGAGAAGATAAATTTTCTAATGGTAAAGAAATCATAGCTAATAAGCTTTTATTTGAATATGCATGGTTCGATTGGAGAAGAGCTGCTTCAGATAATAGCGACTGGCAAAGAGTCCAAAAGGAAGGAGGAACTTCTAGAGGTGACTATATTAACAGAGATGAAGTAGTAGTATATCCTGATACTTTATGTTGGATCAGAGATTTTGCTTATTCATATAATGAGCCTATGACTAGAAATTATTTTTGGCACCCAGCATACGATGATTATCCAGTAGTAGGGGTTAACTGGAAGATGGCTAAGGCTTTCTGCCATTGGAGAACTCAATTGTGGGATAGCTATCAATCAGTAAGAGGAGATGGAATCAATTCTGAAGACTTTAGATTGCCAACTGAACACGAATGGGAATATGCAGCTAGAGGTGGTCACGAATCATCTCCATTTCCTTGGGGAGGTTACTATCTAAGAAATGCTAAAGGTTGTTTATTAGCAAACTTTAAGCCTGGAAGAGGTAATTATCCTGAAGATGGCGGGCTTTACACAGTAAAAGCAGACGCTTATTTCCCTAACGATTTCGGATTGTACAATATGGCTGGAAACGTTTCTGAATGGACAGAAACTTCATATCATGAAAATGCATACAGCTTTTTACATGATTTGAATCCTGATTTAAGATATGATGCATCTGATGATGAAGATTCAGAATTCAGCAAGAGAAAAGTAATTAGAGGAGGATCATGGAAAGATATAGGATTCTTCCTTCAAACAGGTACAAGACACTGGGAATTCCAAGATACTACAAAATCATACGTTGGTTTTAGATCAGCGCTTACTTTCTTAGGGAGATCATTAAATGACTTCTAGGAACATAAAATACAAGAAGGGAAATCTTACTGATTTCCCTTCTTATATTTTATTACCACCAACTTTCAACGAAATTTTATAGTGAATTCCTCCGACTAAGCAACCGTGAAATGTAACTTTTCACTCTAGTTGCGTTATTAGTTTTAGGTGCTCTAAAATTTTGAGTAACTATTTATTTACCAATATATTATCTAACATTCTAAATTGAATAAAAATGAGTTTTATTAAGTCTAAAGGTTTTAAGTATATAAAAAACTTAGTAATCGGTCTTGGTGCGGCAGTAGTATTGGTCGGTGCCTTAGCTAAATTATTATCTCACCCATTAGCTGATCTTATGTTAACAGTAGGACTACTTACTGAAGCAGGTATCTTTGCATTTTTGGGAATTATCGGACCAGATCCAGATTATTACTGGAATAAACTATATCCAGGATTGGATAACTATAATGCTAAAATTCAGCCTTTAGCTGCTGGACCAGCAGCTGCAGAAGATCTTCCAGGTCTTAATGGACAAGTTGTTGAGCAACAATTGGGCGGAATGCTAACAGAACTACAAGGAATGTCTTCAAGCTTAGGATCTCTTAAAGCACTTCAAGAAGTTGATTTTAGTAGCACTGGTGATCAAATCAAAACAATGGGTAATTTTTACTCACGAATGAATGAAGCAATGGCAAATATTAGTGATTCATTAGAAGACACTAAAAATTATAAAGATCAATTGACTGCATTGAATCAAAATTTAGGTTCATTAAACTCAGTTTACGGAAATATCCTTTCTGCAATGGGTAACATTAGAAGAGAAGCGTAATCATTTTTTCGGAACAAATCAAAAATTAAAATAATATGTCAATTCCAAAGGAACCGCGTCAACTGATGATCAACCTTATGTACTTGGTACTTACGGCGCTATTGGCTTTGAATGTTTCTGCTGAGGTAATGAATGCTTTTTTTGACCTTGATAAGTCATTGAAAGTATCTAATAAACTTACATCTGATGGTGTAAAATCAACCAAAGCGGGTATTCAGCCTTTATTAGATAAAAAACCAAAATTAAAAGAACCTCTTAATGCAGGTATAGATGCAATCAATGAAGAAGTTGAATCATTTGTCTCTTATATTGATGAGGTATATGTGAAGCTTGTTGATGGTAGTGGTGATAATAACGGAGTCATCGATGAAGGAGACTTCGTCAAAGGTGATATGGCCGCTGGTAAACCATTAGGTAAGAAAAACAAAGATATTACTACTAGACTCCTTGTTTTAGGAGAGAATGGTGAAGAACCATACGGACCTCAGATAGAAGCTAAAGTAGCTGAATTGAAAGATAAGCTGATTGAAATCTACTCTAATACTATCCGTAATAAGGATGTAATGACGGAAGGTAAGTTAAAGAAAGAAGAAGTAGAAGAGAGAATCAATGCTATCATCGCTAGTATTCCTCTTCAAGTAGAATCTGCAGAAGATATTCTTGCTAAATCTAAGGATGGTAAGCAGAAGACTTGGTCTGAGTATAAGTTTAAGCAAATGCCATTGGCTGCAGTAATGCCTTCATTGACAAAGCTTCAAACTGATGCTAGAAATGCTCAAGGTACTATGGTTAATAAGCTTGCTGAGCTTGTTGGTGGTAGAGAACTTAAGTTAAATAAATTCTTTCCAGTAATGAATGCCAAGAAAGGGTATGTAATTAAGGGCGAAAAATTTGAGGCTGAAGTAGCCATCGGAGCTTTCTCAAGTGAATTTGCTAAGACGTCTACAATTTCTGTAAACGGACAAAAAATCAAATTAAACGCAGAAGGTAAAGGAACTTTTACTGAAACTACTTCATCAACTGGTAAGAAAAAGTTGAAACTTGTAGCTAACGTTGTAAACCCACTTTCTGGTGAAAAAATGTCTGGTAATTCAGAATTCGAATATGAAGTAGGTGTAAGATCTGCCTCTGTTTCTGCTGATAAAATGAATGTATTTTATATTGGTGTTGATAATCCAGTTTCTGTTTCTGTTGCAGGTGCTCCATCTAATTCAGTAAAAGCGACTTGTTCAGGTTGTAACATGAATGGGTCAGGCGGAAAGTTCACAGTAACTGCTTCTAAGCCGGGTGATGCTACTATCAACGTAACAGCTCAAGGTTTCCCAAGTACTCCATTTAAGTTTAGAGTAAAAAGAATTCCAAATCCAGTTCCAGTATTGGGTGCAGGACCAAACAAGAATGGTGGTCTTATGGGTAATGGTGAATTCAAGGCTCAAGGCGGACTTGCTGCTATCTTAGAAGGTTTTGACTTCGATGCTAAGTGTAAAATTCAAGGTTATGAGCTTACAAGAGTAGCAAAGCGTCAAGATCCAGTTTCTTCAGTTAACCCTGGAGCTAGATATGGAAGTGATGCAAAGCGTCTTGTGAATGCAGCTAAGCCAGGTGATACATATTACTTCGATAAGGTAAAAGCAAGATGCCCAGGTGACACTGCTGGTAGAAAGCTTCCTTCGATCGTATTTAAAATTAAATAACTATCTTTATATAAGATATGCTAAGAATTACCGTTTTGGTACTATATATGAACGGTATTAGTAAATAATCATATTATGAAAAGTACAGTATTAAAATTTTCTTTGATTCTATTTTCTTTGTTCTTTGCTTTTGGTCAAGCAATAGCACAAGATCCAGAAGGAGACTTATTGAGAACTGAATCAAGTGAGCCGGAAGATGATGACAAGCCAATCGACGGGGTTGTTAAAAAAAGATTAGTTGAAGAAAGAGAGGTTTTAGAATATGAACCAATCAGAGAAGCTGATATCTTTTGGGAGAAGAGAATTTGGAGAGTTATCGATATTCGAGAGAAGATGAATCTTCCTTTTGCTTATCCGGAAATGCCATTTTTTACCATTATTATGGATGCGGCAGTAAATGGTGAGATCGATACTTATAGTACTGAAGATGATAAATTTACTTATAAGTTAGAACCGGATGAGGTTGCATCAATGGGTGCTTCCGTTGATACGGTTATTACTTTCGATCCAGAAACGTATGAGGAGAATATTCAAGTAGTTAGAAACGATTTGAATCCTGAAGATGTAAAAAGATATCGTCTTAAGGAGATTTGGTTTTTTGATGAAGAGTCTTCTACTATGCAGGTTCGTCTCTTAGGTATTGCTCCCTTGAAAGATGTTAACGATGATAACGGTAACTTCAGATATGAGCAGCCAATGTTTTGGGTTTATTATCCAAACATAAGAGAACTCTTAGCTAGACATAATGTCTTTAACCCTGGCAACGATGCTTCCAATATTACTTGGGAGGATTTGTTAGAAAGGAGATATTTCTCAAGTTATATAATGAAAGAATCCAACGTTTATGACAGAAGATTGCAAGATTATTTATCTGGTGTCGATCTACTATTAGAAGCCGATAAGATCAAAAATGAGTTGTTCAACTTTGAACAAGATCTTTGGTCATATTAAGATTTTAAAATCTAATAAAAAGGCTTAGCTCATTTGGGCTAAGCCTTTTTTTTGCTTATTGCATAAATTCCCAAGCAGTTCTGTATGCACCTTCCTTTTCAGTGTATTCAATAAATTGCTGATAGAATGGATCGTTGCCAATAGTTGCGCTATCTCCAATCACGATAAGTTTTTTTCGAGCTCTTGTCATAGCTACATTCATACGTCGGTAATCACTCAAGAAGCCTATTTCTCCTTTACTATTAGATCTTACTAATAGAATGTATATGATGTCTCTTTCTTGACCTTGAAAGGAATCGATGGTATCAATATCAATGTTCGCTAATCCGAGCAGTCTTGTATCTTCCTCAAGAGTTCTTCTTAATAATCTGGTCTGCTCTTTATAAGGGCTTACTATTCCTACACTTAAACTATTAAAGTCTGGTACAGCCTCAATCATTTGATAGATATGCTCAAGAAAAATATCTACTTCTCCTTGATTAAGTCTACTCAAAGTGTCGGGGTCAAGGGTTTCTTCAAATCCCGTTCCGGCAGTATCAATATATTCAATAATCGAATCGTCTGATTTTATGGAATGTGCAATATTACTCTCGTGTGCTTTTAACTTTCCTTCATAAAAGTACTGATTAGAGAATTCCATTATGACTTTATTCATCCTATACTGAGTATCCAAAAGATGAACATTCTTGTTGGCAAGAATGCATTTTTCTATTAGCGTTTGCCCTAAACCTCCCTTTTTTGCTTTAAATGACTTCACTGTAGGCGATAATTGGAATGGGTCACCTGCAAGGATTACCTTTTTGGATTTGATTATTGGAATCCAATTAGCGGGCTCTAGTGCTTGGGTAGCTTCATCTATAAATACAGTTTCAAATCTATAGTCTTGTAACATCTTTCTATTACTTCCTACTAGTGTAGCTGTAATTACATCTGAGGATAAAACGATTTGTTCTGTCAGCCGTTCTTCAAGCTGGTTCGCCCATTCGGATAGCTGCTTAGCCTGCAAGCGTAGTTCTTTTCTTTCGTTTCTTTCGGCTTGCCCAAAGCTTCTTTTAAATCTACCCGCTTTTTTGCGGTAATCTGCAGCCTCGATTCTCACTTTTTTTATTCTACTACTCTCAGGATCTGTTGCAATCTTGGCCTCGATAGTATGCTGGATGATACCTTCATCGATCCTAGAGATGTTCCCAACTCTCAAAACATTAAGTTGTTGCTCAGCTATTTTTTCGGTAAGTAGATCTACAGCTGCATTACTCGGAGCACAAACTAATATGGGTTTTTCCTTTTTTGAAAGTGCTTTTATGGCTGCAACTAGAGTAGTTGTTTTTCCTGTTCCTGGAGGGCCGTGTACTACAGTTAAGTCATAACTGTTTAGAATAGCATTGACCGCTTTGTTTTGAGAAGGGTTTAAATTTTCATTTTGATAGTGTTCCTTTTCTACAGCATAGATGGGTTCGTTTTTGCCAAGAATAATTTCTCTTAGTTCTGCTAGTCGATCTGTTTTAGCAAAGGTAACTTGCTCTAGTGCCTTTTCCATCTCTAGATAAGTAGACTCATCGAAAAGAAGTTCAACACCAATCAACCCACTAGATATGTATGCAGGCAGATCTGTACTATTCAGAATGATCTTCATCTTATGCTTGTCGACATAATGTATGACACCACTTTGTTCGCTGTGTTTAACGTTTGCATCATTGCAAAATAAGTTGACAATTTTGCCAGATCTGAATTGATTCTTATACTGTTTATATTTTTGAAAATGAACAATGACGAAGGCACGATTACCATAGGTATATCCACTTTTGTCTACATGGATAGGATACCAACAATATCCATTCTTTTTCTTTTCCTCTAATGATAGTGCTTGAACTTTTGCTCTATACTGTGTAAAGTCCTCTTCTTTTTCTATTTGAAGAAGTTGGGATAAGTTTTTAAGCTGATTCCTTACAGATTCGGACATTTATTTTGTTTATTTAGGAAACGAAGATAGTATGATATCAAAGAAAGAAAAATCTTCTTTCAAAGACCAATTTGCAGCATTAAAAAATCTTGGACCATTTTTTCGAATGGTTTGGGAGACGGATAGAGCTATGACTACTGCAAATGTAGTACTGAGGATAATCAAATCAATAATACCCTTGGCCATGTTGTATGTGGGTAAGGAGATTGTCGATGAGGTCATCCATCTGATCAACGTTGGTAGTGACGATAAGAGTGTTATCTGGTTTTGGTTAAGTTTGGAGCTAGGTCTTGCAGTTTTCTCTGAAATCATGAATCGTGCAATAACGCTCATAGATTCATTGTTGGGTGATTTGTTCTCGAATAAAAGCTCTGAGCAATTGATAAGGCATGCTGCACAATTAGATTTATATAGATTTGAAGATGCAGAATTTTATGATAAACTAGCCTTAGCGCGAAGGCAAACAACTGGCCGCACTATACTGCTTTCTCAAGTACTTACTCAGTTGCAAGAAATGGTAACTGTTATCAGTTTGGGTGCTGGTTTGGTGTATTTCAATTATTGGTTGATTATTATCTTAATTATTGCTGTAGTGCCTTCATTTTTGGGAGAGACGCACTTCAATCAACGCACATATTCTCTTACGCGTAGTTGGACGCCTGAGCGTCGAGAGCTTGATTATTTGAGATATATTGGTGCTAGTGATGAGACGGCTAAGGAGATCAAGATTTTTGGATTGTCTCATTTTATTGTGGATCGATTCAAGATGATAGCAGATAAATACTATCACGCTAATCGAATCATTGCTACTCGAAGAGCTATCTGGGGAACACTATTGTCTGCCATAGGGACTTTGGCTTACTATGGAGCATATGTTTTTATCATTATTCAAACTATAGGTGGATTACTTACGGTAGGTACTTTGACATTTTTGGCAGGCTCATTTAATCGTATGCGAACAATGTTGCAAATGATTATGAACAGATTTTCAAAGATTACGCAAGAATCTCTTTACTTAAAAGATTTTTTCGAATTTTTAGATCTAAAACCTCAAATACAAACACCATTAGATTTTATTCCATTTCCAAAAAAAATAAAACAAGGTTTTGTTTTTGATAATGTGAGTTTTAAATATCCTAATTCTGAAAAGTATGCTATCAAAGATCTAAGCTTCCATCTCAAACCAAACGAAAAGTTGGCATTGGTGGGAGAAAATGGTGCGGGTAAGACAACTTTGGTAAAGCTTTTGGCCAGATTGTATGAACCTACTTCAGGATCAATTATGCTAGATGGCGAACCATTGCAGAAATACAGTTTGCTTGAATTGAGAGATAATATAGGCGTTATATTTCAAGATTACATACGCTTTCAAATGAAAGCCTCAGAAAATATTGCAATAGGTAATATTGAAAAATTGAATGAATTACCTACAATAAAATCTGCTGCGACAAAAAGCTTAGCTGACTCCGTTGTTAATGATCTACCGGATGAGTACGAACAAATGTTGGGGAAACGATTTGCCAAAGGAGTAGAACTGTCTGGAGGGCAATGGCAAAAGGTAGCACTCGCGAGAGCTTATATGCGAGATGCCCAATTACTTATTTTGGATGAGCCAACGTCTGCATTAGATGCACGCGCTGAACATGAAGTCTTTCTGCGTTTTGCAGAGCTCATAGAGGGCAAGGCTGCTGTTTTGATCTCCCATAGATTTTCAACGGTGCGTATGGCTGATAGAATATTATTCTTGGAAAATGGGCAACTTTTAGAACTAGGCTCTCATGAACAACTATTGGCTAAGGAAGGTAAGTATGCAGAGTTGTTTAAGCTGCAAGCCCAAGGATATCAGTAATCAAATATGTGATTTTCCTTTTTTGACAATTTCCTGATAATTGAAGTTATGGATTAAGCTTCGCGACGCACCGAAGGTGAAAAGCCCGATAAGCCGGAGGCGCGTAGAGACAAGCGGTGGTAGTGTTATATCCCGAATTTTCCTCGGGATGTAGTAACGGACGACGCGGTCCCACCTTGAGTAAAGTGAAACGGAACGAGGAGGTTGGGATGGCCCAAAAACAGTAAAAATATGAGGCAAATTTAAGCTAGTTTCTACTAATTCAAACATTGACGAATTTTATCAAAACAAGTCTTACGAAAGCTATGTTATATGCGCAGCAAAGCATTATTTTTGAGCAAATATTTATCTGAGATGAGAAATAATAACTTCGATCTGTTTGAGAATCGACACATTGGCCCTAATGCAACTTCTACCAAAGAAATGTTAGAGGCTATCAAGGTGAAATCAGTAAATGCCCTTATCAAGGCTACTATTCCCAATCAACTTTTGCTTAAGGAAGAAATGAATATTCCGAATGCAGTATCAGAGTACGATTACCTTCAAGAGCTTAAGTCAATAGCTGCTAAAAACAAGGTTTTTAAATCATACATTGGCCAAGGGTACTCGGAGACCATCACTCCAAATGTGATCGCTAGAAATGTATTTCACAACCCGGGATGGTACACTCAATACACTCCTTATCAAGCGGAGATAGCACAGGGAAGATTGGAAGCCCTTTTGAATTTTCAAACTATGGTCAGTGAGCTGACCGGTTTGCCAATTGCAAATGCTTCATTGTTAGATGAAGGGACAGCTGCGGGTGAGGCTATGATGATGTTTTACAATCAGAAAAACAAGAGAAACAAAGGTGAGGATATTCAAAATGAATTCTTTGTCGACCAACATGTCTATGAGCAAAATAAAGAAGTGATTCTGACTAGAGCTGAACCATTAAATATTAAAGTGGTTTTTGGGGACTGGAATAATTTTACGCCAAGCGATAAGACCTTTGGAGTGCTCCTGCAATATCCAAATGCACAAGGAGAGATCGAAGACTATAAAAAACTAGTAGCGAAATGTGAAAAGCATAAAATCTATATCACTGTTGCAGCTGATCTATTGAGTTTGGCATTGATAAGACCTCCAGGCGAGTGGGGTGCAGATGCAGTGGTAGGAAATACACAAAGATTTGGTGTGCCGATGGGCTATGGTGGTCCTCATGCTGCTTACTTCGCAACTAAAGATTCTTTTAAAAGAATGATTCCAGGAAGAATCATAGGGGTGTCTGTAGATGCAGATGAAAATATGGCATTGCGCATGGCGCTGCAAACTCGTGAGCAACATATAAGACGTGAAAAAGCGACATCAAACATTTGTACTGCACAGGCATTGCTTGCCATCATGGCGAGTATGTATGGCGTATATCATGGTAAGGAAGGTGTAGTTAGAATTGCAACTAAAATAAATCATCTAGCGCAACACTTAGCTGAAGGATTGAAAGGAATGAAATATGATGTCCTAAGTGAAAATTATTTTGACACTATTTCTATCAAAGTTGGAAAGAAAGATTTTGCCAATATCAAAAAGAAAGCGCTAAAAGCAAAAGTTAATTTCTTCTATGCTAAAGATGAAGTTAGAGTGTCAATAGGAGAGACACATAATGAATCTGATATAGCTGAATTGTTAGAAGTATTCAATAAGAAAAAAAGGAAGGTAGCTAGCAACGGAAAACATGTGGCTAGCAGAAAAATAAAAGTCGCTAAGAAGCTTTTGCGAAAGTCTGATTTCATGACACATGAAGTATTTAGTTCCTATCGAACGGAGACTAAAATGATGCGTTATATCAAACGACTAGAAAATAAAGACCTTTCTTTGGTGCATAGTATGATTGCCTTAGGTTCTTGTACTATGAAGCTCAATGCAGCCACTCAATTGATGCCAGTAAGTTGGGATGAATTTGCAAATATTCATCCATTCGCGCCAGCTAATCAAACTAAAGGTTACGCTCAAATTTTTGAGGAGCTAGAACAATATTTATGTGAAGTAACTGGATTTACAGCTTGCTCTCTTCAGCCTAATTCAGGTGCTCAAGGCGAGTACACGGGTCTAATGACGATACGTGCTTATCATGAAGCTAATGGAGACTATCACCGTGACATTGCTTTGATACCTTCTTCTGCGCATGGTACCAATCCTGCAAGTGCTGTAATGGCGGGCATGAAAGTAGTCGTTGTAGAATGTGATGAAAACGGAAATATTGACATAGCTGACTTAAAAGCTAAGGCAAAACAATACAAAGATACTTTGAGTGCATTGATGGTAACATATCCATCTACTCACGGAGTTTTTGAAACGGAAATAAAGAAAATATGTAAGACTATCCATGATTATGGTGGTCGTGTATATATGGATGGTGCTAACATGAATGCTCAAGTTGGTTTGACTAATCCAGGAATTATAGGAGCAGATGTTTGTCATCTGAACTTACATAAAACTTTTGCTATTCCACATGGAGGAGGAGGACCTGGTATGGGCCCCATATGTGTGAATGATAGTCTTGCTCCATATCTACCTGCTCATAAATATGCGAAAACAGGAGGAAAGAAAGGTATCAAAGCTGTCTCCTCAGCTCCATGGGGATCTGCGAGTATACTTTTGATTTCTTATGCTTATATAAGATTATTAGGAAAAGCTGGTTTGAAGCGCTCCACGGAAATAGCAATCTTAAACTCTAATTATATCAGAGTGAATTTAGAATCTCACTATAGCGTTCTTTATGTAGGAGAGAAGGGAATGGCTGCCCACGAGTTAATTTTAGACTTGCGCCCATTCAAGGCTTTTGTAAGTGCAGAGGATGTTGCTAAGAGATTGATAGATTATGGATTTCATGCACCTACCTTATCTTTCCCAGTAGCGGGTACTATTATGATAGAGCCTACAGAAAGTGAAAGTAAGGATGAACTAGATAGATTCTGTGAGGCGATGATTAATATACGTCAAGAAATAGATGAAATAGCAAGAGGTGAGTTCGACAAAGAAAATAATGTCCTTCACAATGCACCACATACACTCGAAAGAATTACTGCGGATGTATGGGACTTTCCATATACCAGAGAAAAAGCGTCTTACCCAATTCCATATTTAAGAAAAGGGTATAAATTTTGGCCAGCTAGCGCTAGGGTAAATAATGCTTTTGGTGATAGAAATTTAATATGTACTTGTCCTTCTGTTGATTCTTATAGAGAAGTAGAAACGGCAGCGCTTTCAATGTAATTTAATTTTAATCAATGTATTTTAATCAGTAGACACAATGATAGTTGTAACCGGTGCTTTGGGCTTTATAGGATCATGTATGGTCAAGGTGCTTAATGATGCAAATATCGAGGTAGTTGCTGTTGACGATTTTTACAAAGATAAAAAAGACCCCAATCTAGAGAATAAGCAGATCAGAGAATGGACTCATAGAGATATATTCCTCCCTTGGTTTGAAATGCAGTATGCAAAAATAGATGCTGTTTTTCATCTAGGTGCTCGAACGGATACGGCTGAACAGGATACTAAAATCTTTGATGAACTAAACGTTGAATACAGCAAAAGGATCTGGAGTATCTGTACTAAACACAATATTCCATTGGTCTATGCTTCAAGTGCTGCTACCTACGGTTTAGGAGAGCATGGGTATAAGGATGATCATGATGTACTAGACCAACTATCTCCATTGAATCCATATGGTGATTCAAAGAATGAATTTGATAAATGGGCTCTAAATCAGGAAAAGTCGCCTCCGTTTTGGGCTGGCCTTAAATTTTTTAATGTATACGGTCCAAACGAATACCACAAGAAAAGAATGGCTTCAGTAATTTTTCATACTTACAAGCAAGTATGCGCTACAGGAACTATGAAGTTATTTCGTTCGCATAGAGAGGACTTTAAAGATGGCGAACAAAAAAGAGATTTCATTTATGTCAAAGATGTGGTGCAGGTCTGTAAGTGGCTTATGGATAATAAACCTGACAATGGACTATACAACCTTGGCACTGGAGAGGCTCGAACCTTTTATGACCTAGCAGCCAATACATTTAAGGCGATGGATAAGAAAGTAGATATCAGCTTTATTGATACCCCTCAAGATATTCGTGAAAAATATCAATACTTCACAGAAGCAGATATGAGTAAACTAAGAAATGCTGGGTATAAAAATGATTTTTATACTTTAGAAGAAGGCGTGGAAGATTACGTTTTAAATTATTTGAAGGGATATAAAATTTGGTGACCTTCTTTCTACGGAACCATTCTCGCTAGAAGGAGGATCGCTTCACTCCATCTTGTTCATATCCATATAGTAAATAAGATACCACTGTTTGCCTAATTTTGAAAACCTTCTTTCCATTCCATAGCCCATTTGTTTTTCGACAATAAACTCTGATATTAGATTTTCACTGATAACCCTAAACTCCTTTAGATATTCTTGATCGTTGCCCATAAATGGTTTGTGTACTCTCCAATTTTCTTTTTCCCAAACAAAATTATTTAATGAATCTTGACTTAAGTCAATTGCCATTGCTGGCATACCTCGCAATGGAAATTGAATATGCTCCATCTGGTACATACTATCCTGATGAAAATTCATATAAAAATCCATAAAGTCAATTGGTACAGTGCTATCCTCATCAAATACGGTATTTGTATGCGTAGGGGCTTTCCCACTTTTATTACAAGCAAAAAAGGCTAGAAAAACGAGGCAAGTAAAAAACCAATTTATTCTAGACATCGTTTTCCATTTGAGTACTGTAAACCAAGACATATTCATTATAACGTTTAAAATGGATTTGGTATCGTGCGAAGAAGTTATCTTTTTTCACAATACCAGTAAAACTACCTTCTTCAGCCTGTAGCGTGAACGGGTCAATTAGAATATGTTCTTTGAATTCTAATTTCCTTCGACCATAAGATTTATATAGACACTCTTTTGCTCCCCAATAGATGTGCATATGTAAAATTTGATCTTGATCTAAAGATTCAAATTCAGCACCGTTCATAAATTTGGGTGCGATACGTTCTATTTTTTCTACAATATATTGGATGTCTATACCACAGACAATTGGACTAGCAATCACAGCAGCCATATCCTTACTGTGACTCATGGAGATTTGGTGTGTACTATTCTCTAGATAAGGTTTACCAAATTCATCTTTATAAAGCCGCCCCCTCGTTTCTCTTCCTGACATGAAATGTAAAAGATAACGGCTAGCTAACCATTCTACTTGCACTTTCCCTTTGAGTGTTTTATAACGGTCTAGTTCTTTATCGGTCATGTTCAGACGATCAAGAAAAAATGATTTTGATTCTGCTATATTCCAGATACCAAATTCTCCCTTAGGGCTTATATGCTGATGCTTGAATAGAGGCATGAGATGGGCAATATACAAAATTACCAATTTGTAGACTCCCTAATTACCTACTTCCTTTGTGTGAGGACCATGCTAAAGCTTTGATAAATATCCTTAAATTTGCCAATTCAAATTGTATATACATTGGCTGTAAAAATTAAGATAGAACATCTACATACCCTTACAGGGCATAATGGTGCTGTGTATCAACTGCAGAGAATAGACGAAAATTCATTTTTGTCAGCGGGAGGAGATGGCTGGATCGTTAAATGGGACCTGAATAGCGATGATGCGGAACTGGGTAGATTGGTTGCAAAAACGGATACCCAAATATTTAGCCTCCTAAATGACCCTGTATCTAACTTAATAGTAGCAGGAGATATGCATGGCGAGTTGCACTTTATAGATCTTCAAGGTAAAGAAGAAGTACGCAGATTTAGCCACCACAAGAAAGGGGTATTTGGTATAAAAAGACACCAAGAGTACATCTACACTTTAGGTGGAGGAGGGATGCTAAGTAAATGGCAGTCAGAAAAAATTGGGACTGTAGATAGTGTGCAGCTTTCTGATCAGAGTTTGCGCTCTATAGCCATTAGTGACACAACTATCTATATAGGCTCCAGTGATCGGAATATTTATTTGATCGATACCCTTACGCAAAATAGGATGGATGCGGTTAAATTTGCACATGAGAATTCAGTCTTTTCATTGGCTTTTGATAGCAGTATGCAGCACCTATTAAGCGGTGGAAGAGATGCCATGTTGAATGTGTGGACAGAAGGTGATGATCTCAATATCTACAAAGGGGTAGCAGCGCACCTATTTACCATTAATAGTATTAAGATAAACCCTTCAGGTAAAATATTTGCTACGGCCAGCCGTGATAAAACCATAAAAATATGGGATGCCAAATCCTATAAGTTATTAAAGGTTATAGAATCTATTCGAGATAAGGGGCATGTAAATTCAGTCAATCATTTATTGTGGCTTTCTGAAAGTATACTTATATCTTGCAGTGACGACCGAACCATAAAAATATGGGACATAAAATTTAAAGAATGATCTTTTCAGATATTAAAATAAAAGAAGCAATACTCAATAAAGATATTGTTGTAGAGCCGTTTCGACCCGAATGTTTGGGAACGAATTCATACGACGTACACCTTGGTGCTAATCTAGCGGTTTATAATGATAGGGTATTGGATGCGAAAAGACATAATAAGGTGTCTCATTTCACTATACCAGAAGATGGATTTATCATACAACCCGGTACCTTATACCTTGGTGTGACTGAGGAGTATACAGAAACACATACTGCCGTCCCCTTTTTAGAAGGAAAATCTAGTGTCGGTAGGCTTGGTATAGATATACATGCGACCGCCGGTAAAGGAGATGTTGGTTTTTGCAATAACTGGACGCTTGAGATTTCATGCGTGCAACCCGTGAGAATCTATGCTGGTATGCCTATTGGACAATTGATATACTTTGCAGTCGAAGGCGATATTCACAACTATTATAACAAAAAAGCAGGCGCTAAATATAATTCGAAGTCCGAAAAACCTGTCGAAAGCATGATGTGGAAAAACACATTTTAATGTCCAAATTTTAAAAATTCTTACCCTACTTAGCTAAAATCCACCATTTTAATCCAGTTAAGCACCTAATTAATTGAAAACGAATACATATATATATAGTTCGTATTCGTATATTTGAGTTTTATAGACTCATTTTAAATACATATAGTAATATGTTAAGAAAAGTAATATGGTTCGCTCTTATCCTTTTTGTAGGATATGTTTGGTTTTCATTCTTGCTGAAATGCAGTAATACCGGGACTACAGCCGAAAAGATGGCTCAGCTTGATGCTCATGTAGGCGAAGAAGAAGATGTTGTATTTCAAGCAGATGAAGATTCAGGTGATGATGGATATATCATAAGTAATGAAGATGATACAGAAGATCGAGTAGATGAAGAAATGCTGGCAAACACTAAAGAGAACCCACGAGATGAAGAGGATGACCAGAAAGAAGAAGAGGATCTTGTTGAGAAATCTCCAGTTTCAAAAAAGATAACCAAACCCATCTCAAGGAAAGCTATTCGAGAGACATCCTATAGTAGCGATACTAATATTGGATACTATGTGATCACAGGTTCTTTTTCTGAAGAATCTAATGCAGATAATATGGTAAGTGAGCTAAAGGATATGGGCTATAGTGGCGCTGAAAAAATTGTTTTTGATTTTTCTCAATACTATTCAGTTATATCTGGTAAATATGATACAGAATCAAGCGCACGTGCAAAGTCATTAGAGCTTAAAAATAAAAACATCAACGCCTATGTACACAAGATGCGTTCGAAGTTATTTGGGGATTAATAGGGTATAGTTCCTATCAAAAAGAAAAAGGCCAGCATCTGTAAAGATGCTGGCCTTTTTTATTTCAAGTATTTTATAAGTTTAAAACTTCTCTTGCCAAGCTAATACACCACCTTCAAGGTTTCTGACATTTTGAAAACCAGCCTCCGTTAAAAAATTCTTCGCCATTCCACTTCTTGCGCCACTTCTGCAGTGTACCACAATTTCTTGATCTTTGCGATCATCGTATTCTTCGACTATCTTATTTATATCACCCAGTGGGCATAATTTTGCGCCTAGATTAAATTCTTCATATTCATGAGGCTCTCTGACATCAATAAATATAAATTCTTCTTTATTGTCGAGCTTTTTCTTTAGCTCATCTACATTAATATCCATTTTATTTTGCTTGTATTATTATTTTTTCTGTAAAAAGTAAGTTTCTATGCTGATCCGTGAGATTAGCTATATACATTCCTGAAGGTAAATATTCAAGATCGATTGTATTATTATCAAAAGGCTCGTTGTATACCAATCTGCCATTAATATCAAAAACATTCAAATAGGTAGATATGTTTAAAGCTGACCTAGATTCAATATTTATAATGCCTCTGGATGGATTAGGAGACAGTGTGTAGTTTTGATTTTCGACTACATCAACAGAAGTAGAGAATGCATTATCCACTCCCATTATCGGTCTAATCATAACTGCACCAGAAATTCCAACAGAATCAAATGACATCCACTCGTCCTCCTGCGTAGTACGGAAAAACTGATACTGTGAAGCGTCATTGTTCGTAAGGTCAAATCCAACTGGTATGGCATCAATTGTTTCATTATCCACCTGCTGCCATCCGATATAGAAGGTAGTATTCGCTTCTAGTGCTACCGGTTGCAATTCTCCCGAAAAAGTATCTTCTAAACGAAAAGTGGTAAAGCCTTGCAAGGTATCCAAAAATTCGTCTGCAAAGATCGGATTTAATAGTATCCCGTTAAAGGCAAGAGGTTCACTGTCGAGAGAGCCTTTCCAAACTTGTAAGTTGAAGTTTTGGTTTGTGACATCTCCTCTCACATGGGGAAACATAATCTGGATAGCACTAAGGGTATCAGCTACGCTAGTTTGAAACGCTACTGCTATTTGTGTATTTTCTCCTCTAGCTTGAATACCCACTTCAGCTGTGCCATCATCATAAGCAAAATAATCACTAATGATCGTTTGTTGTCTCAGAAAATTGTTGTCAAGTAGTCCGTCATCATTATTGCTCGGATCAGGATCCAAACTAAATAAAGTTTCAAAAATAAGATCGTCTTGATCCCCAAAGGAACCAGTTGAAATAGAAAAACCATTCGTTACTTCTATCGATATAGAGGTGTCCGCACCAATATTCAAAAGTGAAACATTAGTAAGATATTGCTCTGGAGAAAGTACTTCTTGACCAGTACTCAATTCAGTAATAGACATTTCTGAATTTTCGCCTGCTATTGGGCGTGGTGCAGAGTCATGATTAAAGATTCCAAATGTAAAATTATCTCTTAAGTGGCTTGCAGTATTATTCTTGAAGTGTTTGGTCGGCATCGCACTATATCTGTTCAATATACCTTGTGTAGGAAATTGAAAAGCGACGTCTATATAAGTTGCGGATGGTATCTGGTTATCCGTTAGACGCACTACATCAAGATGCCATAGATCTACGGCTCCACTTCCAGAAGTAGTGTTGCGAAATCTAAACTGAAAATCATCAAACAAAAATCCAGCCGCGGCTATCTCAACAGCATCAAATGAGAATACTACATCACTGCTAGGAAAGCTACCATCAACTCCCGTGTAGGCTCTTTGCTCTAGCCACTGCCCATCACTTGATTTGAATTCTAAGATTAAGCTATCATTTGCTTCTGGTCCTTCACCAAATCCCTTTGGTTGTACAAAGTAGCTTAAGAATAAATTATCTGTGTTAGCATTTTCTAGATCAATACCCACGCTAGTCAGTGTGTCACCAGCACCGTTTATACCATAGGGCGTACCCGTATTATCTATTCCATCAAAAGTCGCAACCCCTAAGGAGGGAGGATTTATAGCCATAGTCCCATTTACAAAAACATGATCGTCAAGCCATAAATCAGTATTAGGAAAAGGCCCGCCAGTTGCAAAATCATCCACAAAAGGTAGCGTTTCTATACGTGCAGCTTGCCTTCGTTCTACTCGTTCCTCTTGAGCACTGCTGATAGCATGATTATAGTCCAAAGGCATCAGAGATATCTGAGCACTTGATGTATGAGCAGCTAAGGAAAGAAGGATTGTAAAAAATAGATATGCGTATTTAAAATACATGTGAAACCGTGTTTAATATAAAGATGGATTTCATGGTCAAGATTGACATAATAAAAAACGTAGTAGTGGCCTATATGTTGCTCTACTGTGCTTAACGCCACAAAAGTACACTAATTACAATTTTTTGGTTTGAATTGTGTAAGAAACACGTCAATTGAGGCCCCGATATTTATAGTTTTGCCATTTGCGAAAACAGGTCTCTGTTTCCAGATATAAGCCGAATTTTGATCTTTGACGGTAGCGTCATTGATTATTGATCCTACGTTTAAGTTATATGAGTTGATAATAAACTTTGCTTCTGAGTAGGATAGACAGTTCAAGTCTGGTAGATCGGTAAATGTACCTCCTTGATCCGTAACGATCAGATCGACCACCTTACCTTCAGCTATCGAAACACCTTTGCTGATATCATCATCAGTATATTTTTTACCATCTATTTTGATGTAAAGAATAGTATTAGGTTGTTGATTTGCATCAAATATTTTATCCGTAATCTGCGACTTTAATCCTTTTCGTTGAAGCTTACGAGCATAGTTAGTAGCATCATAGTTTCCAACCAGATCAGGCAGCACAACATCGTTGGGTATAGACTTTGAAATGGTAAGGTAGACGGATCTCTGTTCTTTAACCTTTGCAGATGGGGTAGGGCTTTGCTCCAAGATGATTCCACCTTCTACTTTTGGATTATACGTAGAAGAGTCTATCACTATTAGATTTAGCTTTTTATCCTCTCCAATCCTTTTAGCTTCATCAATGTCCATATCGATGAACTTGGGCACAGTCAGATGTGAACCATGCTTTGTATAGCTCTTCATCCATCCAGTGGTGACAAAGAATAGCAAAGTCAATACTATAGCAAGTATCAATAAATTTATCAAGAATATTTTGCTGCTCAAGAAGTACCACACTCCTCTTGCCATGCTTTTTAGTTTGCTCATATCTAACCGAAGCGAAAATTATAGAAAAACTCTAAATTATTGTAGTAAACCAGCACTTAGTTCGAGCAAAGGATAGAAATGGTACGTAGCATCAGCAAGTACTAGGACTATAAGGAGTCATGAAGGCTCATGAAGTAGCACGAAATGAGACAAATGACGACTATATAGACCTTGTTCTTGCTGATGTGAAGTAGGAATGGATAGCCTGGTCCCAATTTGCTTACCGAGCCTTTTCGGTAAGCAAATCGGGATGATCCCACTTCTAGATTATCAGAAATATTATTTTTTTCTTGGGTGTGCCCATCCTCATTTCCCTTAGCGACAGTACCTACTATGCGCTATCGCTTTAGTAGGTATTGTCGCTAAGTGCTCTGCGTATGGTCGAGCTATGCGGGGGTACGCTGCCGCTTCCGTCTTACATTTCGTTTCACTGCATTTCAGACTGCACAGCAAAGCTGCGCACCCCTACTATCTCTCACACGAAAGTCTAATTTTATTTTTGTATTTTGTAGGAGAGACTTTCTAAAAACAAAACGAAAAATTATGGGAAACTATAGAGTTGCCTTGATCGCATTGATGTGCCTAAATTCTCTGTGCCATATTCTAGCACAAGATCACAACAAATATCTTTACGCCGAAAACCTATATAAGAAAAAGAAGTACGACAAATGTCTTCCTATTTTACAAGAAATTATCAGAGCTAATCATGCTTATCCAGATAGTACCTTAGCGGCTGCTTATAAATTGAGAGGGGACCTATATCTGAAAGAGTTTGATATAAAAAATACCCTTTCTAGATATGAAAAGGCTGATGAAATATATGCGAAGTATCCAAAGCAATTTGTACATCAACGTATCGTATTGGCCAACAAATCTGGTATTTGCTATGCTCAGCAAGACAACTTGGTTATGACTGCCAAGTACTTTCAAAAAGAGTATGATCTAGCGATACAGAACTATGCTGCTGATGACCTCACTGTAGGAAAATCCACCAATAATTTAGCAGCGGTATATCTGTATCTTGGAGATTTTGAAAAGAGCCTTGATTACTTTTTTAAATCACTTGAAATCAAGAAAAAATTTGAGGCTGACAATCCACTTCCCATTGCTAACACCTATGAAAACATCTCTTCCATATATGGGCAAATCAATCAAATGGGCGAAGCGGAAAGATATTTGCAGATGGCGGGCCATCTTTACCAAAGAGATACGGTAGCAGCTATAGAGACCTTATTTTCTTATTATTTAAATACGGCTGGTTTTTATATTGAAAATGAGCAAAGCAAAGTTGCGTTAAGAGAATTAGACAAAGGAGAGGCGCTTTCAGAAGAATTTAAAGCTAACAAACTCAGCGTCCTCTTACATCATAAATTGTATGCGGATGCATATTTTCAATTAAAGCAATATGAAAAATCTCTAACGTCTTATAAGCAAGCGGAGGCCTTGATAAAAAAGTATGATGTTGGCCAAAAAGAACTGTCCGTGATGCATACACAAATGGCAAGTATCTATGCAAAACAAGGTGACCAAGATAAAGCAATACAGCGTCTAGAAATAGCGCGTGCGGAAATTTCACCCTTATATGGATCCACGCATAAAAACTATCTTAATCTACTAGAAAATCAGATATCTATATTACTAGAGATGGGCGATGTAGTCAGGGCTGAGCACCTCATCAAAGACTTCAAAAAGAACTTTTCTTTGAGATATGAAAAGCAGTCTAGCGATTTACTTTTTTCTAATTTGAAAATGGCTATGCTTAACATGGATTTGAATTGTGGCTTAGTTAGATTTAAGCAAGATAATTCTGAATCAAATTTGGATAGCGCATTGGCCATAGCAGATAGTGTAGTCCTTTATCAAGACGAGGTGTTGAGTTCCATTTCTGACAAAGAGAATAAACTTTACTTTTTTCAAAATGCCTTTGCCAATTTTTCAACTACAGTATATCTACTACTCAAAAAATATAAAAGAAACAAAGATGCCCATTATTTAGAAGCAGCATTTGCACTTTCTGAAAAGGCTAAGTATTACAGCCTTCGTGAGGCTAGGGGAGTGAGATATCCTTTTTTAGAGACTCTGGCATCTAAAGACCTTATTGAAAAAGAAAAGTCTTCCAAGATTGAACTAAATCAAACGATATCGCTCTATGAGAATAAACTAGATCAAAAGACTGACCCTGAAGCTATGCTTGAATTAATCGGAAAAGTCGACAGCTTAAAAAGCTTGCATAGAAAAGCAGTGAATGACCTCTCAGAGGCATCTATAGCATTTAAGGATTTTCTCTTCGAGGAAAAAGAACTAGACCTTGCGGCTGCAAAGTCAAAGTTGAAATCTCTGAACCGAAGCTATGTGTCCTACTTTTTGAATGAAAATACTCTGATCGATGAACATTATGTTTTTGTAATGTCTGGTGAAGGTTTAACTTTTCAAACACTTATGATTGATGAAGAGGAGCTAGAAGAAACGATAAATGCACTGAATAGTGCACTAGATATAGAGGTAGACAATTTAAGTAATGAATCACAAATAACTTCTTTCCAGCAACCTGCTAACAGCTTATACGAAACGCTCATTGCACCTTTGGCCATTGAAAAAGGGAAGGGGATTATCGTAAATGGGCATCAAGTTTTAAATAGCATTCCCTTTGGTGTACTTTGGAACAATAAGCAAAAAACATATCTTTTACAAGATCATGCTATTTCTTATTCCTTTGGAATGCAAACGCTACTAGATGCGGAAAATTTAGACTACGACGTGGACTTATTATCTAGTGCACCAGACTTTAGCGCAACTGCCAATTTAGAATTGATGCCTTTGGAGAATACAGGAAAAGAAATACAAATGATTAATTCTATTTTAGATGTAAAAAATTCTGTTAGGGTGGCTTCTAAGCAAGCGTTCCAAGAGAAAGCCTCAAGTGGAAAATATAACATTATGCACTTAGCTACTCATGCTTCTGCTAACCAACAAAAAGGCTATCAGTCGTACTTAGCTTTTGGGAATAGTAACGAGGATTTATTGTATTCTAGAGAAATATATGGATTGCCGATTTACTCCAATTTAGTAGTGATGAGTGCCTGTGAAACGGGAGGAGGGGAGCTCGTGAAAAGCCAAGGTGTTTTGGGCTTGACTTCAGCATTTGCATCTACAGCTGCACAGAGTATAGTAGCGAGTTTGTGGAATGTCAATGATGCTTCTTCTCAACAAATCATGGCTAACTTTTATAAAGGACTGAAATCTGGACAAGCAAAAGATGAGGCACTTAGATCAGCTAAAATGGCCTATATCGCTTCAGTGCCCAATAGTCAAAGACATCCTTGTTACTGGGCAGGTTTTGTTCAGTATGGCTCTACTGCTCCCTTAGATTTTAAAAATGGCTGGACAGATGTACAAAGAACAGGATTGGCCTTGGTGGGTTTACTGTGTATGATAGCTTTATGGTATTGGAGAAAAAACAAAGCCGTCTCACTTGCATGAAACGGCTTTGTTAAATCAATAAAAATTATTTTAGATTTATTTTTCAACTACAAACTTAGTGATACTGTAGTTGTTACCATCTTGTATCTTTAGGAAGTAAATTCCATTTCCAAGTGGGTTTGTGTTGATAGATTCTCTTATGTTCCCAGAGATGCTTTGCTCTATCATCAATTGTCCTTGGAGATTGTACACCTCCATGTTTGAAGAAAGGCTAAAGTTGTTATTTGTCTTAACGTAAAGTATATCACTAACAGGGTTAGGTAATACTTCTATCTCAATTTCATTTAAGCTTGACGCACTAACGTTCTGGTCAACAAATTCAATTTCATATCTGTGCGTTCCAGTCCAACCACCATCGCCATCTATCACTGTAAAGAGGAAGTTGTCCGTTTCACCAACAGTCAAATCTGATCTATAAGAAACTCTCAAATTGTTTAGGTCAAATTGAGAGAATGTATCTCCAACATTTAAAGGCGTACCTTCCAATAATACATCACCAAACTCTGGCTGTGTTACTAGTGTGTATTGCAATTCCCAATCCACATTGTTAGGATCTTCTACCCTTAGCAAATTATTATCGATAGTCTTTTCAAAATCTTCAGAAATTAGAAGCGTATTATTTCTAACCAAATTTGGTGGGTTTAATGCTATACTAGAGCAAAACTCAAGAGACCAAGACTCAATGATTCCACCGAATTGTGCAGAACGGTCATTGATTGTAAACTCCCAAATTCCTTCCGTATCCTCACCTGTAAATGCACCTAAGTCATCTTGTGGTATAAATACGTTTTTAGGTGGACAAACAAAATCAAATGGAGATTCTTGATCGAAGGCCATATCAAACGTACCTGTCATCGCAAAACATTTGTTGCTTACCAATCTAACGGTAGTACCAGCAGGAGAAGTGATAGAAAAGCTTAAGTCTGAAAAGTCAGAGTGGCTTCCTGTAATATTTACGATATTGATATCACTGATTGTACCACCTTGGGTAACATTAATTTTAGATACTATATCTCCTGAAAAACTTGTAGAAATATTAATTGGCAAATCTTCGGCAGCAATATCTTGGCAATCAAATGAAGCAGAATGAAAAGCTGAAGGATTTGTTGGAGCACCTGATCCACATACACCAGATGGAGTAACTCTCCAATAGTATAATGTTGTAGCATCAAGCACTTGATCCAATTGATAAAATGGTTCTGTGATATTATCTTCAACAACAATCATGCTTTCTTCATCAAAAGTTGGACTAGTAGCCAATTCAAAAAGGTACGAATTAACATTTGCAGTAGTAGACCATACAAAATCAGGAATACCAACTACACCCGAAAGACCATCTTCTGGCCCATCAAGAGATAAAGAAGAAAAATCGTTTGATCTAACATCTAACTGAATAGTTCTGAAAGTAGTATCTGCATTTTCAGATATAGCTTGTATCGTAAGTTCTAAAGAAACATCTTCTCCTGGTTCTTCAACAGTCAAGTCTATAGTAGATTGTTCTCCAGGTATAAGCGCGTTGTTAACGATATTAATATCAGAAACATAATCTGGGATGTCACTTACTATACTCAATTCAACTGGATTGTCAAAATCAAGAATACTAGCTGTAAAAACATCTAAAGAAATATTAGCAGGTGCACAAACTTCTTGAAATTCTGGAGTTAAATCAAATGCAAAACCTGGCGCTGTTGCTTCAGCAATTTCAATTCTTTGATTTGAAAAATCGTAAAAGATGTTATCTGCTGCTTCAATTTTTATTCTTGTGTTATTAGATACTCTGTCGGGAACATTTACAAAGTAACTACCATCATTTATTACGTTTCTTGCTAGCGTGTCTGTGAATGAAGCTCCGTTATCATATGAAAGCAATAAATTGACCGTTTTACAATTTACTGGAGCATTTTGTGAATTGGCCGGATCCCAAGTGAATTCTGCCATTTCTCCAGCTGTAAGGCTATGATTTAAACTAGAAGGAAATGTTAGTCTAAAAGGACCTGATTCACCATCTACTTTGAAAGCTACACCATCCCATACTACACCAGAACCATCAGCTACATTATCTCTAACTGTACAAGCAAAAGTTAAATCTCTATCATAAGTAGGCATTACTTCTGTATTGTTAAAGCTATTAGCTAATACTGCCGCATATGATGGAAAAGATCTTGTAGGACTTGTAGTTGGAGGGCGAGATCTGAAGATCGGAGCATTTCCCACAGGCATACCTATTGGAGAAGGAACAGTTCCTACATCAGTTTGTTCCCAACAATATGTGATAGCGTCTCCATCTTCGTCACTTGCCTCCGCAGTAAGTTCAAAAGGAGTACTAGCTGGAATGAAAAAACCATCTTCATATGGAGCAACTACAACTGGAAAGTTATTTCCATTTTGTACATCCATACCACAGTTTGGTTCTACATCTCTAATATATCTATAGAATGATTCTAAGGAGCAAATGTTATAGTATGAATCACTAGCTCCAAGGTTTTGATCTCCACAAGCACCTGAGTAAGACATAATCGTTGTACCAGAGCCAGGCTCACATGATACGCTACCTGCTCTTTGATTTGCACTACTTGGGCAATTGTCCCAACTGTGACCACAAGAGAATTGATGCGCTATTTCGTGCGCTAATACATCTACAACAGCCGTTACGTTAGATACTGAAAATTGACAAGTGACGCCTCTACTCTTACCCATGTCATCACATGCTCTACCATTTACTACACCACCTACATCTGAACAGCCTCTATGGAAAAGATGTCCTACATCGTACATGTCATCGAATATGCCGTTTAAAATAAACGCTGGTCTAGTTTGAGCAAGAAATGCACTACCAGAATTATTCTGATTGTTATAAGGATCCGTATCAGGATCAAGGAAAATAAGATTGTCATTTTCTGGAATTAGCTGTACTCTGATAGCTACTTCTAATTGAAATATTTGATTCAATCTATTAAGTATTGTAGTAAATGAAGCATTTACAGATTCTAGAGTACCACCGTTTTGCTGCGCAAACTCACCCGTACAAGTAAGTGCTAGTCTATATACTCTAACATTCACTGGAGTTTTAGCTGCACGCAATTGATTAGTAGCTATCTCAGTCGATTTCTCTTCGGTATCTGGTTCAGCGTAATAATCTGAAGTCACTCCACATCCAAGCACTGGCATGTCTTCTGCATCAGTGTAAGTATCTTTTTCATTGTAAACGATTACATGATCTCCACTACCTCTGGTGTATGGATCTAATAATACTCTTCCATTAGGGGTATGGATAGAACCATGAAACCCAAGTGGGGTATGATCAAATCGAATACTATTCAATGGGTTATCAATACTAACTCCGCTGTAGGTTTTGATGTTCGGATATTTGGCAGACATCTCTGGTGCCATTATTGGAGATTCTACAACACTAAATCTTTCTATAGAACCATCTTCTAAAGGGAAGCTAACGATAAGTTGCTTTTTGGAATTTGTATACTCCATTGGAGCATCCTTCAAGGTCTCCTTTAAAGTATTAAAGTTTAGTTCGAAGTATTTGGCCTTTGTCGGCTCTTTGACATCATAAAAAATTCTACTTGTCGGAATTAGACTTTCACTTGTTTCAGCCCAAAAGTTGTTTTGTTGTCCGTTCAACAAACTCAATGAGCCCAATAAGAGAGCGAGTACTAGTAAATTGATTTTCATATTATTTTGCTATTTATGTTTTTTAACAAATATAATCATTATCAGGTTTTGACAATATCATTTTGGAGACTATTAGACGAATACTATATAAGAATCGTTAAAATGTTGCTTTAACTTGCAAATTCCCGAAGTGAATAACATCTAGATCACCTGTTTTGCGGCCATTATAGTTGATTAACAGTTGCAGATTTTTTGCAATACGTTGGTTCATGGTCAGCTGCCACTCCAAATTTCTTCCATTTTGTAGTCCATCTAGCATAGTAAATGCAACTGGGGTATTTAGCGGACCTTCAAAATCTATGTCTGAATAGGTCAAGCTAAGATCTAAAGACCTCGAAATAGTGTTTTGATATCCTAAACTAACAGTCAATTCATTTTTTGTCAATTGCTCATTGTCGCCTATTTGATTAGATTGCTTTTCCCAACCATACTGTAAACTCGCATTTAAAATTGTAGAAAATAAAAAATGCACAGCGGGTCTAATTCGAGTAAAATCTAAGTTGAAGTTTCTATTTTGAAATAAACTGAACTCGTTCATTCTATTTCCACTTTGTAGATCAAAAGTGTGATTTATGGATTCTGTAAATCTAAATTGATAATTTAGATAATTTTCAATCTGCCTATTCCTAATAGTTCCGATATCCAGTGCCTGAACACTAAAAATATTTGATCTTCCTACAAAAGCCGCAAATTTTGAATTCCCTCTATCATAATACAAGTTGTTCCTAACCAAAGATTGAGCAGTTACTATACCTGGATCGTCAAATGCTAAATCAAAGGGATTCCAAAAATTGAAACTTGCACTATCGTTATTTTTACGACTGATCTGGATGTTGGTACTTGTTGAAAATTTACTTATAAATTTTTTGATCCCTTTTTGATCAAACCATATTGGCTTTAAGCCCAGTTGAAAGTTTTCATTAAACAATACATTTTGCGTCTTTATGAACTCATTGGTCGGGCGTTCAATACGAATAAAAGTAGCTTGATCTACATTGGCAGCGATTTCAAATTCTTCAAGCTGTTGGACGCCATCTTCATTGTAGTCTAACCATTGAAAAATTCCTTTTCCTGGCTCCACTTCAAGATATATAAACGATCTTTTGTTTTCTTGCCCACTACCTAGTTCATAAGCAGTTGTAGAGCGAACAACCCCTTTCAGCAGCTGAAAAGTGTAGGTCAACTTACCCAGATATGTTTGAAAGTCAACTTCATCAAGCAATTCTGGATTATCTACTCTTAAATTTCTGGCAAGAAAATTCCAGTTCAATTGTTGCGAGGCTTTTTCATTCCAATGCCCTTTTACATTTAGCTCTTGTGCGGTACTTACTAGATCCATAAGCCCACCATCTGGAAGCTTATCCGTTCTCCTGGCAACTGAAATTCTGGAATACAATGTACTGCTGCTTTTATTTTCTAGATAGGCTTCATACCTAGCGAAAGCCAAGCTTAAAGTAGAAAGAGAGTCTGGATTTACTCTTCTTATATTTTGTTCTATTAGTGATGTCACCCCTATCCTGTAACCGCTTTTTCCTAGATCTTGATAGACGTCAAAATTCGGCCTCCAAAATGTCCCTTCTTCTCCAGTAGATCTAGATTTTAGCAATGAAGGTTTTGAAATCACGGTGAGCCCTTTGTGCCGAAAAAATAGATCTGCTGACTGCTTAAATCCTTGAACATTCGTAGCGTTATCCAAAAATTGACTCGTTAGTGATAGTTTAAAATTTCTTTGCTTGGACAGCCGCAGGTATCCGGTAGCCAAATGTTGCTGGGCATTTTCAGCTCCAATCCCTAGATTCCAATCTCTATTAAATTCTGCATTTCGAAACGGATTGATAGTGGCAAAATTTTCGTGTATAAACTCATAAGAAACACCTGCATCTAAATTGAATTTTAAGCTATCCATTGACGACTTATAATCAAGAAAAGAAAACGATGAAACACCTCTATTGTCATTATTATTTAGGTTAGAAAAACGATTCTTGTCTTGATTGCTAGTCGCTACTTCAGCACCTACATGCCATCGCTTGTTCAATTCATGATCTATCCCCAAGGTCAAGATCGACGTTTTTTCAGGAGCACTGAGTTGGATAAGCGGGGCATAATCTCCCTGAGGTATACCGCCCATCGGCGCTACCCATTGAAAAATAGTGCCATTACTAGAACCTGGCATTAAGATATAATGGCCTTGATTCGCACCGACAAAACTAAACTGCGCAGTAAAGAGATCTAACTCTTCAGAGGTGGAAAAAACTAAAACACTATCGAAGACAAGACCATTCACTAGACTATCTGTGAGTCGATAGCTTATAGGATTCAATTCCTCTTCCATTAGAGGATTGATAGAAGAACCAAATGCATTTTCGAGATCGTCTCCAAGCAAGGCAAGTTGTTGTTTTTGACTTGCATCTACACTACTAGTTGCCCCGGTATTTCTACTATCTTGCTCTAGATAGTAAGAGCCATATATTCTAGTTTTATCTTTTTGAAATTCTCCTTTCAATAAAGAACCCGTCCTCAAATATCGTTGATTGTTATACTCAAAATCTACCGTAATTCTCACATCTTTAGTGATGAGCAAGTTAGGCGTAAAAGTGATTTCTGCTGTATTGTAATCTATAATGTAATCCTTTTCAATTCCTCTAGTCAGTAGCACTCCGTCTAGATAAACGCGTTCCGTAGCTGCGATAACGATAATAAAATTTTCACCATCCGCTCCTTGTAGTCTGTACGGGCCTTGATTGCCCTCTTGGATGGGGATAATATTTCTGTTATAAATCCCTCTGGAGATAGCCGTCGCCGCTGTAGTGTATAGCGTACCTCCTTTATCTAGTTCAAAAACATCATCATACTTTAAACCCTGCCATTTTTTAAAGAAATTTAAAAAGTGGCTACTGTCTGACTGTACTTCATAGTCACCTATCAAGAGTCTGTGTTGATCTTTGCTCAGCTGAATAAACACTTTATCGAACTCCCTCAAATTTTGGGTGTTCCCCTCTGGTTGAAGCGGAATGTTTTGATCTGAGATCGCAGCTAGGATATCTATTTCGCCACCGATTTTCCCACTTAACTGAAGATCTAGGTCAGAACTCAATACCAGGTCTTGCCTGTTTCCGATACTGAATCCACGAGCAAAGCTACCCGAGTAGTTCAGTTCACGGCTTTGTATATTCTGGATATTTGCACTGCCATCATCGATGGTCAAATCATAATAACTATCGGGAGACCTTGCTATGAGCGTAGAGTCTAGCAGTTTGGTTTCTTCAAATAGGGGAGCACTCAGATACCTGTATTGTAGTCGATATCGATCCGCACCATTCAGATTATTCGGATCTATGCTTAATGTATCCTGCGCTAGCTGATAGGCATCTGGTGATAGATGGTCTTTGCCATTGATTATTATGGCTATGGATTCAGGGAGAACAAATTTAGATTCTAAGATGACGGTAGTCCGTCTACTAGATAATAGGGTATCTACCGAGCCAGAATGCTCTTGTGCAAAGGCTATTTGGCACAGAAAAGCGATTGCTACTATCCAGCTTCCTCTAAGTATAGACAGTGTAGCAATTGGGTTCAATAGATGTTGATTTTTTTAATTCCTATTAATTGTATTGGCTTAGGAAGGCCTTATTACTAAGATTAAACGCCAATTGAGCCAAAATTGCTATAAAATAAGGCAAAAAATAGGCTTTATGGTCGGCTATATCAAATGAACCGCTATGTACTTTAGAAATAGGAAATATTGGCATTTTTACTTAAAAATATCGTATATTTGCAGTCCATTTCATAGAAGCTGCCAAAAATGGACCCTACTAAAGAGTATTCCTAGCTTCTAATGATTGGCAAATTTGTCCAGATTATTGAACATCTTTTGCAATCCTAACAAAGATAATAAACTGAATATCAACGAAATTAGCAAAATATTTTTGCATAAATCTCGTTTAAATACTCTGCGCATTACACAGTGTAGTACGCATTGATTTTTAACAATTTTAAATACAATAGGATAATGAGGAATAAGAACTTTAAGTACGCTAAAGGAGTATATTATTTTAACGTAAGGAACGGACAACAAAATATCACTATAAAAAGAGTAAAAAAGAACGAAGCTGTGATGGCTTTTTCTGGATACAAACAAAACGGTAAAGACGTCACTTGGTTAGGCTGCTGGGATGGTAAAAAATGGCAAGAATCCACTGCACCTACTAAAGCTGAAGCTTAGATAAAATATTTAAATAACTATTTATGATTATAATTGAAGTAAAAGAAGGCGAATCAATCGACAGAGCGCTAAAAAGGTACAAAAGAAAGCACCAAAACATCGGCATCAATAAACAATTGCGTTCACGCAAGCAGTTTACCAAGCCATCTGTAGAAAGAAGATTCGAAGTTCTTAAAGCTAAGTACAAGCTTAAAAAGTTTGGATCTTAGTCCATTACTCAATTTTCATTCCTTATAAAACTATCCTTTGATTTGCAGTTTATGCCAAGTCAAAGGATAGTTTATTTTATACCTACCTTTTTTCGACTGCCCTTCATTTGTTCGTTTCCATAGTGAACTCATTTGTTGAAATTTTAGTACATTTGAACTCAACTCCCGATTACCATTCCCTGTAAAAACCTTTGCTGATAGATGAATTAGATATATCTACACATTTAGATATGCTATAGCTTAGTCGTCGATTAGATTTGCTTCTGTGCACAAATATGAAAGATTAACTACTAGATGAGATAGGCAAACCTATTTATCACGTTATTAGTATGTGCATCCAATAAGGTTTATTTAGAGATAAACATATTTTGATGTAAGATCGTAACTCGAATTAGATTTGGGTTACGATTTTTTTTTTGGGCGTGCCCTACTTTCGCGAAAAGCTTCAGTAGGTCGGGCTGTACGTGACCAGGTCCCAGCCTGCCCCGCCATCCTTGGTCGCGGACTGCTTCTTTCAGTCGCATCACTACCATCCCTCACGTGAGGCTGTTACGAAAGTCAAATTTCGACTATAAAAAATAGGGTTAATTTATGAGAAGCTTAAATTCTGAGCTTTTAGTTTGTGGTTGGCAGCAGTGGATGTCACTACCAGAACCGAAAATAAATTGCAATTATGGCTT
>CALIEI010000015.1 GCA_938022165.1 uncultured Saprospiraceae bacterium
CAGGGCCATCTGTGTTGATGCATTATCAGATCAATAAGTTTGACAAGATTATTAAAGAAGCAAATTTTCAAGATAAGGCAATAAGCCATGAGCAAAAAATTGTTAGCCCTACTTCATACAGTATTCGAAATATTCACTTAGATCTCGAAAGTGAGAATTGCGTCGCAAAATTCAGATATATGTCTGGAGTCTTGTTTAGATCTGACGTGAATTGTGATATGGTTTGCTGCAAAGGTAAGCCTGAGCCAGCAGGAGTCCCTTATGAGTTCGTTGCTGATGGATATCATGGTTATACGTGGTATCGGTTCTGTCATATTTAAAATTCAAAGTAAGATGAATTCTTGAAATTTATTTTGACAGGTAATTTTTTTCTCTTTATTTTTTGGGCATGTCCTTTCCATCCTTCGCTAAAGCTACGGCTAGTAAGGTCGGGCTATGCAGGAGTCCACATTCGTTTCCGTCCCGATGGAAAAATAATACCATTTAAGCTTTATGCTGATGCAAGAGTTTTCGAGAAGAATTTTTTGAGGTCAAGGCAAAAAACACAGGGATAGCCTTAGCTATCACGAGTATTTTTAACGCAGAGATCAGAAAATTATACCGAAAAATATGCGGCAGCATAAAGCTTAAATGGTATAAGGACTGCTCCCTGCGGGTCGCATCCTTTCTATCCCTCATGCGGAAGAGTAGAAAAGATGTAAATTAGTTTTTTACAATTTTTTCCACACCTAATGAGCGGCCTTTCTTATTCGAAAAGTGTATAAAATAAATACTTGATGGCAACTGCGCTAAGTTTAGCTCATAGATGGGTTCTATGCTGTTTTTTAAATATTTCAAATGTCCGTTAGTATTGTAAATCTGGATACTGTAAATTTCTTTGTCACTTTGAAAATTAATCTTATCTGAAACTGGATTTGGATAAATGTTTATGTTGGTTTGTTTTGATAAGGTGCTGGTAGTGTTTACTAAATCAAATGACTTATCTATTAGATAGTTGTTAGCATAGTCGGCATCAGGCATATTGTCGACGCCTGTTATATTTATGCTGAAAGTATCAATTCCGATTTTCGTTCTAAAGGAATTGCTATGGTTTTGCGTAGCACCAGCAGAGAGTGGTTCATTGTAGTTAGTACAAATGACATCGCTGAGAAACGGTTGAAAAGGATAAAGAGGTTTAATAGGACTCGAAAGTGAATTATAAGAAGCCACATCAAAGCTTCCAATGTTTTCAACTTCGATATTGTATGAGTAAAGATCATAAATAGTGATGATCGTATCAGGTGGGTTGAGGGGTAAGATGTTTATCATAGTATCCATACCAAGATAAAAGACTTCCAAGTTTTTCAGATTTAAATCTCTACGATTTGTGGGATTGACAAGTACATCTTGTTGTGTTTTATAATGCATAACGATTCCTAAATTTGCTATGCTGTGAATCATGCTATTCTTAATAGCTATTTTTCTTATTCCATAATTTGGAGATGGTTCAGTAAAGAGTAGGCTTGACTCACCATTTAAGTTATATCTATTGATGTAAGATTGATTGCCTTTTGAAAAAACATATAGCTGATCCATACTTTCATTAGTAGTAAAGGTGACATCAGTTCCAAATGCTGGGTTTAGATTTATGGTGCTGGTCATTGATCCTGTTTTCAAGTCTACAGCATCTATTTTGCTTTCATTTAGAATGTAAGCGATGGAGTCATTTGAAACCACAAATTCATTTGGACTTCCAGTAGATTCATACAGTGGGATTAGTTCAAAATCTTCGAGTCCATATATTGCAATTTCATTAGAGTTATGTTGAGAATTTAGGATGAAGATTTCATCATTAGTATTACGAATCACTTCAACCGAGTTCATTAATGTATCCGTTATTAATTGGAAATTTAATTGTTGGTCCATATAATACAGGCTTTGAAAAGAGCCGATAATATATCCATTGTTTTGGTATGGAATTGCACTGCGTATACCTGGGCCAAATTCAGTAACCGTTTCTGTAAAATTATTTCCACTCTTTTTCAACTCAACAAAAGTTGGGAGTAGTACGTCAGTTGAAAAAATATTTGAGATCAAACAAGTGGTATCATTATCAATAGTAGAAAAGAAAATAGAACCACCTGTTCCTTGGGCTAATTTATATATGGATTGGACAGAATCTCTACTTATATCTAGAAGTTCATTTCCTGTCCACACATAAGAACCGAATTCAGAATAAGGAAGCATGTTAATTGCGCCTCTTTTTTCAACATGATCTAGGTGTTCAAAATACAAATCACTTTGTTGACCTAATAGATAAGAATAGCTAAGTGCACTTAGTAGCGAGCAGATGGTTAAAAATCTAAGCATGATTTTCGTTTTGTTATTTAAAAATAACAAATAAAATGTAAAGCTAAGATAAGAGTTGATTTTTGACAGGTATTTGTCAAAGTAAACTTAAAGGATGAGCAATGAAACCGATTAACAATGAGCAGAAGTTTGGCGTGATTGCTCAAGGTTTTCAATTGTTACTAATAACAAAAAAATAGCAGCAATACCAATTAAGGTTTTGCTGCCATTTCAACTATGTAGATTGTTAATTCTATAAATTAAGCGTGAAAAGTAACTTTTCCGCTATTGATATCATACATGCCTCCTACTATCTCTATTTCACCTGCTTCTTTCATCTCTCTTAGTACTGGGCTTTCTTCAAGAATTCTATTTATAGAAAGCTGAACATTTTTTTCTGCTACTTCATTAACAAAATCGATGTTCTTTGAGTTTCTTAAAGAAGGATCTGATGGTTGAGAAACAGCATTTACAGCCGGTGTAATATTCGATAACATAGAAGTTAGGTTACCTAATTCTGCATTATCACAAGCACCTTTTACAGCTCCACATGCAGTATGTCCTAGTACAACTAATACTTTAGTACCTGCCAATTTGCAAGCAAACTCCATACTTCCTAAGATGTCCGTGTTAATAAAGTTACCTGCTACTCTAATGCTAAAAACATCACCTATTCCTTGATCAAAGATTAACTCTGCTGATACTCTTGAATCTATACAATGTAATACAGTTGCAAATGGATATTGACCTGTACTGGTATCTTCTATCTGTTTCAATAAATTTCTTCCTGCTTGTTTATTGGCTCTAAATCTTGCATTACCTTCTTTTAAAAGGTCTAATGCAGTCGCAGGAGTCATTTGAGATTGTGTCTCTTTCGTTTGGGTGTTGGTATTTAATGTTGCTAAGTCCATATAAAAAAAATATATTTTAGTTTGCTAATTCAGGTTGTAGTCTAAAGTGTTCAATAAAGCTTTCAGGATTTTCGACGACCCCATGATGAGAAACAAGCTTAATGTCAATGTTTCTATTCTTAGCTTTAACTGAAAAGTCTTCTAGTATTTCAATAATATCATTATCGAGGAATCTCGTTTTTCTTACATCCAATTCTAGTGCAGTATCTTCTGGTATACTGTCTAATTCATTAAGAATTGCACCTTTGTTGAAGAAGGTAACTTCTTCCGCAAAAGTCATTTTAATCTTTGCTTTACCATTGCTATTATTATGATCCTCGATGTGTAGAAAGTGAGAATTTTGATAACTCTTATAAAGTATAATAATAATACCCACTGCTAATCCCATTCCTATACCAATAAGAAGATCCGCGAAAATAATCCCTAAAACAGTCACGATAAAAGGTAGGAATTGCTTCATACCTAAATTGTACATCACCTTGAATAAGGCAGGCTTTGCCAATTTAAATCCAACTATGAATAGTACTGCCGCCAATACTGACAGAGGAATCATGTTTAAGATATTAGGTACAAGTACTACAGAAATAATAAGTAAGAATCCGTGTACAATAGCTGATATTTTTGTTCTACCACCAGATTGAATATTTGCAGAACTTCTTACTATAACTTGTGTAATAGGTAACCCTCCAATCAATCCAGATACAATATTACCAGCTCCTTGAGCCATAAGTTCACGATTGGTTGGCGTTACTCTTTTTTCAGGATCCAGTTTGTCAGTTGCTTCTACACATAATAGTGTCTCCAAACTTGCTACTAATGCTATGGTAAATCCAGTAACCCAAACAGCAGGGTTGGTTATAACACCGAAGTTTGGAAAACTAAATTGACCTAAGAATGAATTGAAGTCAGAAGGTATAGGCACATTTACAAGTGATCCAGATTCGATACCATATGGTGTACCTTTAGTAGCGAGGTGGTATATAATCCCAGCGGCAACAGCCACTAGTGGCCCTTGAACAAGTTGGAAGAATTTTCCTTTTGACGATAGTACATTTTGCCATAATATCAATATGCCCAGCCCTATAAATGCAATGATAGTAGATCCAATGCTTATATTGGCGAAAAAGTTATTCGCCGTTTCCATAATTGACTCTCCTTTAAAGGTAGATCCAAAAAAGTATGGTATTTGTTTTATAATGATAAATATACCTATACCAGTAAGCATGCCCTTTATTACTGAAGAAGGGAAATAATATCCTATAACACCTGCTTTCAAAATTCCGAAAAGTAATTGAATAACGCCACCTAATACAACAGCGACTAGAAAATTTTCCCAGCCTCCTAAGGTGCCAATAGAAGTAAGAACGATAGCCGCTAATCCAGCAGCAGGTCCACTAACACCGATTTGGGATCCACTCAACATACCGACCATGATACCACCGACTATGCCGGCAATAAGACCAGAAAATAATGGAGCGCCACTCGCAAGGGCAATACCTAGACAAAGCGGGAGAGCAACAAAAAATACAACTATTGATGCAGGGATATCTCCTTTTAAATTCCCAAATAGGGATGTATGTGTATCCATTGATTTGAAGTGTTATATGAACAATTAAAATTTGTTTGCTCTCTAGAAAAAAGCAAATGTAGCCATAGGCACTTAGCGCTATGAGCTACTTTTTTATTTCAGTTTAGCTTTATATTTCTGGGGCAGTGCAAAAACGAATACCCACAATTGATAATGCAAGATAATGCAAAATTACCAATTATGACAGTAATACTATCGTATAACATAGTTTGGTTGACAAAGTTTATAGTTTTTGTGACTTTAATGACATTTTTACTTTATTATTGCATCATGGAAATAAGGTTTGATCTCTGTAAAAGTCTTTGCCATAGAGATCCTCAAGAGACGGAATTGGGTAAAAAGATGATCGAGAACAGTATCGTCCTCATAGATGAGATTGGTTTTGAGGCATTTACGTTCAAAAAATTAGCCCAACGTATTGGTTCGACAGAGAAGTCGATATATAGATATTTTGAAAACAAGCATCTTTTGCTGGTTTTTTTGACTTCTTGGTATTGGGAATGGGTGAGGTATCTAATAGAAATAAATATTAAAAATATTGAGTCTGCACCCAAAAAACTCAAAATTGCCATTGCTAATCTAGTAGAGGCAACAGCTGAAAATCCTGGAAATAAATATATCAACGAAAATCTTCTTCATAGGCTTGTTATTCAAGAAGGAGGGAAAGCTTACCATATCACAGCAGTAGATGACGAAAATAAAGTTGGGATGTATCTATCCTATAAAAAGCTGGTGAAATTAGTGGCAGATATAATTCTTGAGGTCAATCCAAAATTCAAGTATAGCTCTAGTTTATCGAGTAATCTCTTCGAAATGGCCAATAATCAGGTATTTTTTGCCGAGCATATTCCTCAGCTTTCTAGTATTGCTAGCGGTAAGAAAATGAATCAAGATTTGATTGATATGCTATGGCATTTTTCAGGCAAAATTCTAAACCAAGAAGTTTAGCTTAAACTTATGAAACTTGACCATTCGATTTATTTGTTGAGCGCCACTATTACGTACTGATATTTTAGCGTCGTGTCATCAGTTACAATTCTCTTGAAACCTGCTTTATCTACCAAGTCTTCCATAGCATATAATGGAATTCGATTATCTCTAGAGGGAAAAAATTCTGGAATCTCTTTCATTTTATAATCTACAATAACCAATCGGCCACCAACGGGCATTTTACTGCGAAGGCCTTTCAAATAATCTAGTTTATTTTTGATATAGGTCAGTGTACTTGAAATTAAAATCACATCTACTTCTTTGTCTTTTAGTAATGGATCTTCTGGTTCTACTATTCTAGTTTCTATTTTATTGCCAAGTATATCTTTTTTCTTTTCATTTATATCATTCATGAATGATATGGCTTCCGTATCAATATCCAAGGCCAATACTTTTTTCACATTGGTGCTAGCTGCAACAATAAAGCTAAAATATCCAGTTGGTCCAGCTCCAATATCTGCAAGTGCTTTTCCATCTAGATTGCCAAGATGGTGTATGATTAAATCGGGCCGTTGCCATAAATCCCTCTTTTTACTTGAGTAAACATCATCTTTTCCAACTTCTAAATCTTTTATTGGATTATTTACCCCATAAGGAGAAGATTCGGATTGCTCGTGTGTATGGTCATGATGAGGAGTGTTAGAATCATGTGTATGGCCATGGCTTTGCTCAATTGGATAACGTTTTCCTGCACCCATGTTGTCTATGCATGATGAAACAGTAATCAATAGGCAAAAAAGCAGTGCGTTTCTCATATGTTTTGAAGTCCTATGCAAATATACAAGACTAATTCATATCAACAATAATACTGTTATACCAGTTATGTCGTTAATTTAGAGTTGTACTAATACAAATCATCTTTATCAATGAAGATAAAATATTTCTTACTAAGTTTTTCTATGTATGTACTACTTCTTAGTTGTACTTCCCCAAAACGCTTGTACAATAAAGAGAGGTATGACTCTGTCATTCGTTTTTTAGATAATAAGGCAATAAAAGGGACACTAGAAGAGGAAGAGGTTGAGATTCTAACGAAATCTGTAAATGCTAAATTAGAAGAAGAGCGAATTTTGCTAGGAGATTTGTTCAAGTCTAAAGAGGTAAAAGATTGGAAAGAAGGGTACACAAGTTTGGATGATGTTGTAAAAATGCAAAAGGAGTTTTCCACTTTTAGTCAATTGGATTTAAATCAAATTAGCTGGATCAACATTGAAAAGTGGGACAAGAAATTTTCTAACTTATTGTATGATTATCATGTTGATGCCTATGAAAGTTTGTACGAAAACTACATAGCTACTGAAAATAAGAATTACATCATTGATGCGTACTATGAACTAGATAATATTTCTCATTTTGATCGAGGTGAAATTAATATTGATAGTTTGCAGGCCGTTTTTGCCAAGGAAGGAGTTCGTAAAATTGAATTTGATTTCCAAGATAAATCATTTAATGCTTATGAACTCAGACATCTTCGATATTATGTAAATCCAGCAAATAACATTTGGTCAGATTTTAGTATCCATTCCAATCCGGATTATTCAGCTTATATTATTTTGGATGATTTAGATAAAGATGATAATAGAGCAAGTAACCAAAGGGTCTATACTGATGACATTATTATTGATTATCAAATACAAACTGATGCACAGGGAAATGAGACTGAGGTTCCTATAACAGAAACATTGGAGGCATTGGTCAATGAAATAGTATTTAGATATACTGTGGAAGCTGAAATTAGGGTAGATATTTATTGGAATAAAACAAAAGAGCTGGTTAGGAGTCAAACTTTTAGGGAATTGAGAAATGCAGATATAGTAGAAACATATATGTTAGCTGGTGACGAACGCGCCATCCCACTTGGCGTCAATTTAAGTCGTGGAAACCCTAGAAATACTGCGTTTAATTTTAACTACGATAACCTTGTAGAAGAAACATTAAGGGTGCTTAGCAATGATGCACAAGTGTTTCTAGAAGAATTCTAATTTAATTCTACTGCCCAATTATAAAGAGAATAGTGCTAGGTTTGGATAATTTTTCTTAAATTAGATATAATAAAAATTTAGTTTTCAAACCCACAATTTATGCTTTCTAGAGGCCTATTCTTCTGCCTTATACTATCTTGTTTTTTTACCAGTTGTCTACCACCCAGTGTGAAGAAAATTTACAAAGAAAAAGACTATCATTTAGTTGTCTCACGATTGCATGTAAAAGCGGTACAAGGCAAGTTGAATGAGGTAGAAACGAATATGCTTCAGCACTCTATCGAGCGAATTCTATTTTCTAAAAATTTTGATCTTACCCGCAAACTTCATTCTGAAAGTTTCTCAACTTTAAGCAGTGCATTTGTTAGCCTAGACGATGTAGAAAAATTGCAAAATTCTGTTCGCAAGTATCGCCAATTGGATGAAAAGTATTTGATGTTGATCGATGTCGATAAATGGGATAGAAAGTTTTCGGATAAATTATTTGTTTATCATAGTAAAAGATTTGAGGAAAGTAAAGATGAATTCATTACAACTAAGAATATTAGAGTGCTAAATAACGCTCATGATCAATTAGATAAAATGGCTTACTTTAAACCTGAAGAAGTTAATCTAGATAGCTTTAAAACAGTGCTTGAGAAGTACAGCAAAAGCAAAATAAAAATTAAGTTTTCTGACAATACAGATCATACTGACGAATTGAATTATTTTCAATCAATAGTAAAGCCTCAAAATACAAGATTGAAGGCGTACGGAGACTTTTCTAATCCTGATTATACTATTAATATTGTTCTAGATAGTGTAAGTCATAGTTGCCAGGCTGTAAAGCATGATGAAGGAATGCTTATAAAGGAGTATGTGGATTCTGATAAAGCGAGCTTAAATAAGAGTTATGAAGCCACAGTCAAGAATGTGACGAACAAATATAAAGCTGCAATTAAAGTTAAAATAGAAGTTATACAGAATGAGAAAGATGAATTATTAGATACTAAAGTTATTGTCAGAACTAAGTACAATGAATTGGATCACCAATATTTCATTAGTGGGGATAGCTTGGCTTATTATGCAGATCCAACTACAAATAAAAACTCTCCCGAAATTGATCAGGAAAATTATGATTATAGTAGTCTACTTATAGAGGCACTAGAGTCAGCAGATATATTTATCGAATACTATTTAAACAACTACAAGCGCTTTAAATAAATGTATTCTAGAGGGCATATATTTCTGAAAAAATATTTTCAATGAGTCTTACTACTGGCCGACTCTTACCTGAGTAGTTGTTTATGATTACACTAAAAGCGACAGTCTTTCCAGATTGCGTTTCGACATATCCGGTATAAGATCTCACTCTCTGCATACTGCCAGATTTACCAAAAAGATGTCCTGCAATAGGTTTGCTTTTCATCATATATTGTAGCGTTCCTTCTTTTCCTATAACAGCTAAAGTAGTTTTATAATCTTTATACAATGAAGGTTGTTTGTAGACAGAGGCAAGATAGTCAGTGAAGTGTTTACTGCTTATCCCGTTTCTTGGAGACATGCCACTACCATCTACCATATATAATCCCTCTGTATTTATATTTTTCTTCTTGAGATGTTCATATATACTAGCTAGCCCATTTTTGTATGATCCAGGTTTTCCTTTCTCTTGTAGCGCAATCGTTTTGAGTAGTGCCTCTGCATACAGATTGATACTATTCTGATTTGTTTCTTTGATTATATCTAGAAGAGCAGGGGAGCGATGATTCATCAATTCTCTACTGCCAGTAAGTGAAGGTGCATCAAAAGTGTAAGCAGGAGCCTGCGTAATGTTGATATTTCTTTCTTTGAGTGCATTTTCTAATAACTGCGCAGCTAGTAATGGCGGCTCGGGAATACTCCCTTTAATTTTAAAAGTGCCAGTACCTGCAGGAATACTCCCACGAATAAATTTCTGATAATTATACGGTGCCCCATATATATAGGCATTGTCACCAGAGTTACTTGGCCCCGAGGTGAGCTCATTGATAAACTGTAAACCGGGTATTTCAGGATCAGTTCCACAGCATTCTGGTGCTTTACCTTGAGTTG
>CALIEI010000016.1 GCA_938022165.1 uncultured Saprospiraceae bacterium
TAAGCCAATCGATTGGGCAAGAGCGGAATGCAACCACAATACATAGCCTCTACGATACTCCCTCCAAAAAAATCTTGTTTAGATGTGACGGGTAGAATATCTGCTTGCCAAAGCAAAGACGCATAAGATGAAAAATTTTCAGCATAGCAAAAGTGGATGGTTTCTTGCGCTAGCCTTTCTTTAGCCTCTGCAAAAATCGAGGGTGATTTTTTATAGGACTGACCTAGCACGATCAATTTAAATTCGACGCCTTCCGCTTTCAGCTTAAACAGTGTCTCAAAAAAAAGCACTGGGTTTTTATCATATTCCCAACGATGATTCCACAGCAATACGGGCGCATTTTGATCCGACTGTATTTTATATTGATCCAATCTTTGCAAATCCATTCCTAGCGGTAAGACCTCAGATTTCTCTTTGATCAATTCTATAGTCTGCTTATTTTGATGATCCGGAAATGCTTTCAAAAAAGGAACTAAGGCACTTAGAAAAGAAGAGCGATTATATTCAGAATTGAAAAAGACTTGATCGGCTACTAAGGCCGAAGTGTAATTAATAAACTTATAATGATTGTCTCTAGCATCTCTTACATCAGTGTCTGTTGGCGACCAAGGATAAGCCAACTGGTTCTCATGAAAATAAATGGCTGTTTTGATTCCACTTACTTCATCTTTTACCAAACCCAAAAAAGTACTAAAATCCAGCATATCACTAGCCAGGATAAGATCTGGTCGGAAGTCATCCGCTTTATACCGTTCCGCAAAAGTAATGGCAGCACCGTGCAATCGCCACTTCCAATGGCTTCCGGGCAAGGAATACACTTTTATCTCATGCTTGCTATGCGCTACAAGACCCTCAGTCCATTGCTGATGACTGCCTCCATAATATGGTTCCAATAAAAGTATCTTCATTTATACCAATCAGGTTTGTGAATGTCGAAAATAAACTAATTTTACAAGAAAAAGATCCTTGTCGGATAAAGCATCAAACACAGCCCCTAATCGACTTGCCTACGAGCAATTCAAAAGCAACACACCCGCTGTGGCAGGAGCCATCTTTATCTTCTTGTGTATCTTGATTGCCATCTTTGCTTATCAGATAGTCCCCGACGGCAGCCCCAATGCCAATCGACAAATCACCGAGCTCAACCTCGCTCCTGCCGGCACCCAATCACAAGTATTAAAAGTAAAAAATAACCACATGGTTGCCAGCGCTTCTTTTTTAAAAAGATTTTTTATTGGCGAAGAAGACAGCTACACCCTAGTCCCTTTTGATGAATATAAAATCCAAAATGATTCTATAGTTTTATTTCAAAACGAATACAAGTACAAAAGCTTTCACCTATTGGATGCCTATTATGCATTGAGCAATAAACCACAAGTCAAAGATGAGCGCACCAATTTAGCTTTTATCAACTCCGCTGGTGCAAATTTAACGATCAATAAAACAAAACTTGCGCAGCTGGTTAAAAACAAAAATATCAAAAACATTCGCTTCTGGCTAGGCACAGATCAGTACGGAAGAGATGTCTTGAGTCGACTCATTATTGGGGTTCGTATTTCACTTTTAGCTGGCCTGATTGCAGTTATTATTTCGGTACTACTGGGAACTACCCTAGGCATGCTTGCCGGTTATTTTGGTGGACGTATCGACACCATTATCACTTTTTTTATCAACACCGTTTGGTCGATCCCTACCCTACTTTTGGTTTTTGCGATCGTCATTGCGATGGGCAAAAGCATCTTCAATATTTTCCTTGCGGTAGGCCTCACCATGTGGGTAGACGTGGCGCGTATTGTACGTGGTCAGGTACTCACGCTCAAAGATGCGCCCTATATCGAGGCTATGAAAGTGATGGGCACACCGATGCCTCGCATTATGCTGCGACACTTATTGCCCAATTTGATCGGTCCACTTTTGGTAATCGCTGCGGCCAATTTTGCCACCGCTATTTTATTGGAGGCCGGCTTAAGTTATTTGGGATTTGGTATCCAGCCTCCTACGCCGAGTTGGGGCACCATGCTCAACGAGCACTACGGTTTTGCTATTGGTGGTAAGCCCCTCTTAGCACTTATTCCGGCTATTGCGATTTTACTACTAGTCCTCTCGTTCAACCTTGTGGGCAATGGTCTAAGGGATGCATTCGATGTTAAGGGAAGTGATTAAAAAAATAGTTGAAAGCTTCTTTAGTGGAGAGTGGAGAGTGGAGAGCTTTTTACATTTAGCATTTTTACATTTATAACATGATTACCCATCGAGCTTAGCGTTTATAATTTATAACCTGTCCTGAGTGCCGATAGGTGCCGAAGGATTCACCATTTATAATTACTAAAGGGGGGCAGCTGTATCCCGCTATCCGCTTGTACGCCTGGCACTATCTAGCTGTTCGATATAGTCGTCGATCCGTATTCGCTCATTCGCTCATCCATCTCGACTCCTTATCTCACTAGCTAACTAGCACCACTTGTATCGCTGCTATCGGGGCTGCGGGTTCTTTAGTTGAAAAGTGAAAGCGCTATTCTAACTTCCAATACACCAATAAAAATCTAAGGTGTCTTGAGCAAGTATGCTTTGCTAAGGTAACTAAGGTGTTTTCCCGAATCAGCTTTGCATTTCACACGAGTACTTAACCACCTTAGATACCTAAGGCCGCTCTAGAGTGCTCAAGACACCTAAGTTTTTTATCTAATTCTTATTGTGCATGTAAAATCCGCTATAGCAACTTCTTTAAATAAAAAGGAAATAAAAAAGAAAACTAATGCTAAAGATATTTTGGATGTAAAAAATCATCAATCCTATTCCTAAATCGTTCTTTGAGCCGAAGTTTTTTCTTAACGCTAGTTATTTCAGTTACTTCTTTAGGAGGAAATAGAATCGGTAATAAAGGGAGGCTTTGAAAAATAGATTTCATTCTCATAGTTTTTGATTTAGAAGGATACTACAAATTTCGGTCTACGAGATAAAAAGTATAACTAGATAGAACATACTTGAGATGCAATTGTCAAGCGTTTCACAGCAGAGGAGATTTTATTTAATGAATCCTTTTGTTATTGCACCTCATTTTCAATAAGCAGATGTTCTGATCTATTTCCTTAAGATAGTGCAACCAAATCCATATTCTATAATAAAAAAGAAAATAAAAGGTGAAATGTATAAAATGGTAACTAAGGTTACTAGTACACTCTATGATTATGTTTGCACCTCAGATACTATAGCACTACTTCTCTTTCCAAAGCGAAGGCAGATTAAAGGCAAGATTTACTCGCCAGATATTGACATCCATTTCAGGAGTCAGGTTGAGAGACTCTTGCCGCCAAAGCGCTGCACTCAAACTTACCACATCATTGAATTTGTACGAAATACCAGGGATGTATCTCAAGCGCTCTATCTGAAGGATACCATTGAGTCCCCACCAAAGCTCCAGCGCAATAAAGGGTTGAAATTTTCCCCAAGCCGTGTACTTTAATTGCTGTTGGTAACGAATAAAATCTGGGTCAAATCGCTCTTCGATGTCAAATGCTTGGTGCCAGCGCACTCTATGAGACCAAGCGATGTCCTTTACTTTATGACTGTAGACAACTTGTGGCCAGAGGAACTGCCTTTGAGTTCCATTGGGTAAAAACCAAGTTCTCCCTAATACTTGAAAGCTCCAGTTTGCATTGATCTTATTTTTAAAAGCGTAGTCTAAAGAAAAATTTTGGTATTCACTAAAGTCTTCATTCAGTCGCAAGATTGGGGTAAAGTTAAACGTCCAGTCCTTAGCTATTTTGGTTGTGCCTGACACAGATAACCAAGCGATATTGTCATCTCCTTGTGCGATGCTATCTGAAAAGCACAATATAATCAGTCCACAAATAACCATTACATTCTTTATCATTCTACTTTGCATTTCCATATTCCGTTGGTCTATGGCTCCAGCCATAGATCCAGTATACGTATCAAATATAGCTCTTATGCTAGGCTTATATTTCATTTTTTGTAAAGATCTTTTTCAAATAATAGCCAAGCTATACACGTGTATGGAATCCACGGCTGGAGAAAGGGAAAAGGTTTAGAATGAGGGGTAATTCGATAGTTGGGATTTTGCAGTTTTTGGGCTGCTGGGTGTATTATCTGTAAAGGCATTGCTGCTTTTGACAAGCTAAGCTAGACGAGTGTATTGAATCGAGGCTGTATCCTCGATTCAATATTTGGATCACATCATTTTAGATTTCACTATTTCTTAGTTTTATTCTCTTTAGACAAACCTCAGCCAGAGAGTCTTTAAATCTTTTATAAAAATCAACAATCTAATAAAGCTAATTTATTATCACTTTCTCAATAATGCTACTACCTGTTTTCTGCTCTTGGAATTCTAAAAAATAAACACCTCTTGAAAAATCATCAACTTTAATTTTTGAATCACTTGTTGCGGTTCTCAAAAGTTTGCCATCTATATTATATAGACTTGTTACTACATCAAGAGTTTCATCTAGCTGATAATAAATATAATCTATGGCTGGGTTTGGAAAAACTTGTATTTTTGATCTAGAAAATTTATCAATCGACGATAATAAATCTTCTCCATCACAATCCTCATCAATTCCATTATTTGGTATCTCTGTAGCGTCTGGATTTATATCCGGGTTTTCATCGTCGCAATCAACATCGCTTAAAAAACCATCAAAATCATTGTCAAATGCTACATCAAGTGGGCCACCTATTAAAGAGCATTCATTTTGTGAGCCATTGATACTATATCCGAAATACGCTAATGTGGAATCATTTAAATTGAAAAATTTATCAATATTCGGTTCTTCTATATCAAAACCACTTATAATGCACTCATCTCCACTAGCGTCTATTATTGCTAAATCTCTACTTTGAAATTCTATATATAAAGTCCCCTCATTATCGATTCCAGAAACTAAAAAATCTGAATCCGAATATGGATCTCCTTCAATCACATTCTCTATTTGATTTGTTGAAGTATTCAATCTATCAATGCCCCTAGAAGTTGTAATCAAAATATTTCCATTAGACTCTAAAAATAGATCTCTTATCTCAGTATTATTAAAGGTAAAAACTTCAACGCTTTGCCCGTCTACAATTGCAATCTTGCCGAAAGAACTAACAACTAGTCTCCCATCTGGAATTAGTTCAGAATCGCCCAAAAAATCAAAAGGGGAAGGAAAAACAGGAACTACTTCAAATTGATCTCCTACCTTTTTTATTACTTCAAGACCATTTTCAATTATCCAGACTGTATCCTTGTAGGAATGAACTGTTCTTAAATTATCTGAGGGGATAGTTGAATTTGATTCATTAAAATTAATAATTTCTCCATTGACAAATGAAAAAAGACCTTGAGTACTAGCATACCAAATTACACCATTTTCATCTCTAGTTATTCCTCCAAGACTTGAAAAATCTGGGGATAACTCAATTTCCTCAGACCATTTGTTATTTTCAAATATTTGAATTTTATTTTGGCTTAAGCCTGCGTAAATGTTTTCTCCTTCGACATGTATATCTTCTATACAGCCTATTTCATGAAAGATTTCTTGAATTAAGAATTTCTGTGCGTTTGCCTGAGTAATGGCAAATGAAAAAATTACAATAAGTAAAGGCTCTAATTTCATATTCTTATTTATTAATTAGTAAATAAAAGAGATGGTGAAATTCTTTATAAGATTTCACTAGTAATTTTTAAAACTACTAAATAATCATGGAAAGTTAATAACAAAAAATAGAAATACACACTTGATTAAAAGTTTAAATATGTATAGGGTTATGAGTTACCTCCGTTCGTCACGGATTGTATCCTCGATGCCATAATCGTATCACATCATTTTAGATTTTGCAATTCTTGATACGAGTATGGTATTGATGTTGAAAACATCGACAAACCAATCTTTTGTGCATACGTGGATATACTCTCTCTTAGTTCTTTACCCTAAGTACTTTGGGTGTAAAAATCTGTCAATCAACTTTCCAAGTTTCTTTTTGATTGAATATTTTTTCTTGATGCGTGCATTAAGGGTTGGTGAATTTTTAATTGCAGATTTGTCAATAGGCTGGAGGATAGCTTTGTTTCTCATGAAAGGAAATTTAAGGTTTTCAAAATTCATATGGGTCAACATGAATGAAGATCAATGATCATTCTCATGCTAAACTTAAAATATGATTGGTGAAAAATGGTGTCTAGTTTCCAAATGGTAGTTTTGAGTATATATTTGGAAAGGCAATTGAGACATTAGATTGTAATTAGAATCTTTTATTAAACGCGACGGGTCGAAGACCCCAAAGCGCGTCGTACCGGAGGGACGCAAGGACAAACGGGAGTAGTGGTACTCCGACCAGCGGAAGGAGTAGGAACGGATCACGTGGTCCTGAGTGAGGCTCTTGTCTAACCAAAGGTAGACAAGAGCCGATACCGAAGGATGGCCCCAAATTTTCATTGTGGAATTTCAAATGCAAAAGTCAGCCTTAATTTAATTATTTGCAAGCATGTAATAGTGGAGCAATATCCGCTAGTCCCTAGCGACTAAAACCTAGCACCTGCCTTTACATATCTTTGTGTCGTTCCCAGTAGTTTTGATCTTCGATGCCGTCTAGAATGTTGAGGTAACTTTTGTAGCGATACTCGCTAATGCTGCCTTCTTCTAATGCGTCTTTGACAGCGCAGTTGGGTTCGTTGCGGTGTGTGCAGTTGCCAAATTTGCAATCGTTGCTGAGGATAAAAAACTCGCGGAAATTGTGCGC
>CALIEI010000017.1 GCA_938022165.1 uncultured Saprospiraceae bacterium
ATCACCTGCCGTTAGGCCAACCGCAGTTTGGGTAGTTTGCATATTAGGATCATTCCACAGATACATGTAAGGCATTACACCTCCAGCTACATTTACAGTAGCTGTTCCATCGTCCCCACCAAAACAAGAAGTAATAGTAGAAGAAGTTGCTGCTTGCACCTCCATAGGCGCGCCGATTCCAACAAATCCAACCGAGTTACAGCCATTAACATCTGTCAATGTAAAATTATAAACTCCTGGCGCAAGATTAGTCGCTGTCTGCGTATCTTGCATATCAGGATCATCCCACTGGAATGTAAAAGGTCCGGTTCCAACAAGTTCTATTGTGGCAAATCCATCCGTAGTATTATGACAACTTGCATCCATGCTATCTTCTATAGTAGCGACACCAGGTGCAGGCTCTGTTATTTGGATAGAGCGAGAAGCTTGACAAAGATTACCATCCGTAACTGTCAATGTGAACTCTCCAGCACCAACCATTACGTCTGGCGTGAAAGCTGGAATATCCCACTCATAGCTATAAGGTAAGGTACCACCCGTAACTGTAGAAATTATACTTCCGTCCATTCCCCCATTACAAGATGGTTCATCACCAAGCAATGTAATTTCGATAGCATCCGGTTCACCGATGGTAGCTTGATCTGTTACTTGACAATTGTTTTCATCAGTTACCTGAATAGTATATGTACCTTCTCCCTGCCCCATTGCTATAGAATCGAAAGTAGAAGGTACAGTTGTCCATAAATAATCTAAATCACCTGATCCTCCTGATGCCGAAGCTATTAATTGTCCATCATTAGCTCCGACGCAAGTCACATCGATTCCCATAGCGTTCACCACGATTTCTTCTGGTTCTGCAATATCAAAGAATACAGTATCTCTACAACCATCGGGATCTTCAACGACTATATCGTGCATCCCAGGTGTTACGTTTGTAAACAAGCTAATCTGTTGAGTAGTGACTCCATCTAGTATGTAAGTCACTTGTCCAGATGCGTTCATAATATTTGCGCTTATCGCAGCATCATTTGCACCAAAACAAGAAATCGGAGTTAATACTACAGGAGTCGCAATCAATAGGCATTCCCCAAAAATTAAATCTAAACAGGCTTCTTCTCTATTACACATTCCTAGATCAGTGGTTCCTCTTACACAAAATTCAATAGGATCTCCATCCACAAGGCCAGTCAAGAAATGAGATAAGTCTCCATTATTGGGCGGAAACCAACCGCCTCCATTGATATTTACTTCGTAGCCAGTTGCATCCGGAATATCATTCCATTCAAATACTAATACTCCTGGTGCAGGTTCTTCTACACCAACTATCGGAGCTTCCAACTCAGGCACGACACTTACCAAAATTGTATCAAATCCAACACAACCAAAATCATCAGTTACTCTTGCTATATATTCTGTAGTTGTACTTGGGCTCGCTATCGGGTTAGGACAATTGCTACAAGATAAACCAGTAGTAGGCGTCCAAGAATATACAGGTGTGTTCTCTACATTAAATGATATAGACCAACTATTCAATACATTTACATCTAATGGACCTAACGCATCTGATAGTCTCAAGATCCACTTACCATTTACTTGCGATCCATTTAGATCAGCCCAATTTCCTTCTGGTAAAAAATTACCTGTGTAAGGAGGTGAAGCTGTAGTTATGTTTTGCAATGAGGGATCATTTATAAAACATGTATTTCTAAAGTTATCTCCTCCTCCACCGTTATTAGTGCTCAATTCTAGTATTTCACCTGATGGAGACTCCAAGTGTATTTGTAAATCACCTGTAGCATCCGTATCAATGTCAATACAGACCGAAGCTATATCTGTCATAGTATTGGTAATCACCGCTGGAGAAGCTCCAGCTACAGCTATAGTTGACTCTAAAGGAGAAGGCGGTGGATTGGTAGCATTACCAAACTCCACTTCTGTATTATTTTCAAAGGGTATAGTACTTTCATTAAACCCTAAATACTCAACCATAAGTTGTACATCTTCGTTTTCACATATACCAACATCATCAGCATCTCCAATAACTTCATCACACTGAAAACAGCTTGGATCGGTAGGGGCTACTACGCTATAGGAAAGCGTCGTGTCAAACGTACATCCAAATTCGTCGGTAACTTGAAAAATATAGTTAGTAGTTCCGGCTGATGTTGGGATGGAGACCATACTATCTCTATCGTTGTGAATCATAGTTCCATTATCAAGAAATCCCCAATCCAATATGCCTGGCGTAAATGTTTCTACTGGTGGTCTCAGATCGTCCGAAAAGCAGATGTCCCATGAAAATAACCAACCATTATCTCTACTAATTTTATCTTCTACTACAAGAGTCCATTCTCCATTTACAGGGCAAGTCAAAAGCGTATTGAAACCATCTATCGGTGTGTAAGTTCCCTCTGGCAATGATGTCCTTGCTAGTTGTCCTGATGCTTTATCAAAGAATGTCCCAAATTGTGGTGTGGGTGTAAAGCAATACGTAAACCCAATACCGGGGATTGGCGTACCAGGCAAGTCATCATCAGATTCTTCAGGAATCCCAAGAAACATTTCTAGCGTAAAATCAGCATTGGTTGTATCCAGACGCATTATTTTTCCGTCAGGGCATTCAAGACTTATATCCAAGTCTCTGAGATAACTATGTTCGATATTAATACATATAGATTTGACTTGGTTCACATTAGTTATGACAGCTCCAGGTATAAATTCAGTGAAAGTCACCGGGCTTCTATAGGCTACATTTACTCCATCAGGTAATGGAATGGAATCCACATTTCCGCTTGTTCCGGCAAACAATCCTTCATTTGGCGTAACTTGAATATTTGAATTGGATTGTGTTATGTTATTCAGTAACACTAAAGTGTCTTCTGCGCATAATTGGTCAGGGAAGCCAGCATCAAAATCAAAGTTCGGACGAGTAGCCACCCTCACTCTTTGCGCTATCACATTATTATTTGTACATCCTTGGCTATCTTCAATGCTAAGCTGCACCGTGTAGCCTCCCGATCTCTGATAAGTATGATTAACATTTGTACCAAATCCAATGGTACCATCACCGAAGTCCCATGTAAAAGTAGAGTTTGCATCTGCTTGAAAGTAGGAGAATCCATTTTGTGGATAATTACCTCTTGCGACAAAGTTGACAAAATCACCAGGACATATATCTACCCAACCGTTATCTAATGGTTCAGCAGCTGGAGTAGTGCTCACTAGTTCTGCTATTATTCTTTGGCATGCAGGTACACAAGTTATCAGCGCTTCCCATCCTTCTCCGTTTCCAGCTGCATCCGAAGTAAATTCTACGGTAAGACATCCACTTGCATTAGGAGCACTTGCCGCAACAGTATAGGCTCCCGATGTAGGGTTGGTATCGTCTAAAGTACATAGTATTTGAGGAGCAGCAGTTGAAGTACCATCATAAAAACAAAGATTGTCACCCGGACCAAAATCAGTATTTAGAATCTGTAATTCGATGTGAGTTCCAATTGTACCGGCAGGGCAAATTGTTTTTACAATATTTTCATTATTGTTATATCTATTAAAGCTTCCACCAGAATCGAAGAAGTTTCCTGAACAAGAATTAACCGGTGTTGAATTCATTATAAAATCCTGACCATACATGTTGATAGTAAAGCCCAATGAAATTAGGATAATAAAAAATGATCTATGAAATGTTGATACGTTCACTGCCTTTTTCTTCTACTTAAAATTCTCAAATCGTTTTATGGGCTGACTGGTTTATTGTTCATTTATAGGTATGACACAAAACCAAAATCAAAACTCGATATCGAATAATTCACCTTCCAAATATACTCGATATGCAAATATAATTTTTATGAAAATCTAATCGCCTATTTCTACCCTACTCTTTGAGAAAAAATATCACTTAATTGATTAAGATTGACATAATTATAGATTCATTTTTTACTCTAATCGTCCACACAATGCATTAAAAATGAACACTAATTTCCTTTTCACTTATTAGAAACTACTTTCAACTAATATTATTGGCCTAACAAACTTAAAATCAGTGTGATTACATCAACTTCGAGAATCGAAATTTAACAGAAAAAATACCAATTATTTGCCAATAGCACTAGAATAATGTACACTTACATTATTGTACGCATCTACCTAAATTTTAGGTGACATTCGTACGCATAATTCACCTTTTTACATTTATAAAGGCTTAATATGCAGTTTCTTACTGGATTATTGTTGGTATTCGCTTTTCTCGCCGTTATTTTTGTCACAATAACATTAATAATCTACTTTAGACAAGAGAGCTTTTTCTTTTACCCTACAAAATTAAGTCCAAACTACCCTTTCAGCCAATTTCCATCGCATGAAGAGCTTTTTTACGACACGCCTAACCAAGGAAGAATAAATGCACTGCTCTTTAAGAGCCCTCAACCTTCCAAGGGTTTAGTCTTGTATGCACACGGCAACTCACGATCCCTTGATGATTGGGCATGGGTACAGAGCGACTTCACATCACTTGGATACGATGCCTTGATATTTGACTATCGTACTTTCGGCAAAAGCACGGGTAGACTTTCCGAAAGCAACTTTTATAGTGACATTAGACATATTTTTAAAGCTATGAGTGATCTCTACACTCAAGAAAAAATTGTGCTATATGGTCGATCGATTGGATGCTCATTTGCTACACAAATGGCTACGGAATTTAAGGCAAAATGCTTAATATTAGAAACACCATTTAGCAGCATGTTGAGCTTAATCACTGCAAGTACACCATACATACCAGTAAAGCAAATCCTAAAATACAAGTTTAACAATAAGCGAAAAATGCGGCACCTAAAATGTCCTGTTCACTTATTGCACGGCACCGCTGATGAATTAATTCCAAGTAAGCACTCTGAGAAACTTTTCAAGACAAATAAGAATCCAGAAAGCACGCTCACTATTATTAAAGATGCTACGCACAACAATCTTTCGCAATTTGAAGCCTACCATACTGCATTGAAAAAGATTCTAGGCTAATCTATAGTATTTTTTTTGGAGGCTCCCCGATCTCTTCGTTTCGTTTCACTACACTCAAGACGGGTCAGGTCGTCCATTACGAAGGCCTATAATTTGCTATCGCAAATTATAGGCCTTCTTCATTTCCACCCTTAGCCCCTAGCGCACATCCGTTTGACGCGCTTAGTCACCTGCGGTGAGACGCACCTGATTAATAAACATCTAAGATGTAAGGCATTCTTGCTTGCACACCTTTCATCTTTTTTAATTGCTTTAACTCTTTATAATATGGATACAGTTCACTGGCTTCGCTCTTAATCATACCACTGATCTTATCAGAGTCTGAATCTTGACCTGTCAACTTATCTATCATTTGTTGAGTAGGATCTTTTACTATTGGGTATTCCTTTATATTGTAGTCATCCATATCCGCAGCCTCAGCCGCAAGTGCAATGGCATCTTCTAAGTCTCCAAGTACATCAACTAATCCATTATTAATTGCTTTTTCCCCAGACCATACTCTTCCTTGAGCTACTTCATGCACCTCATCAACTGTCATATCTCTACCATCAGAAACACGCTGCAGAAATATATTGTACATCGTTTTAGTACTCGTTTCCAATATTTCTTTTTGTAAAGGGTTGTGTTCCATGAATATATTTTCGTACAGGCCAGCGGATAGATTACCCGTAAGAACCGTATCGAAGGTTATTCCAAGCTTTTCATTAAACAATTTTCCTACATTAGGAATCATACTAAAAACGCCTATTGAGCCGGTAATGGTATTGCTTTCCGCCACAATAGTATCTGCGGCAGCGGCGATATAATATCCACCCGATGCCGCTACATCACCCATAGATGCGATAACAGGTATACCTTGTTTTTTGACTAACTCTAATTCTCTCCAGATGTTTTCTGATGCTAGTGCAGACCCGCCACCTGAATTCACTCTTATCACTAAAGCCTTCACCTTATCATCATTTCTTATCTTTCGGATTAGCTTGGTGTATTTGTCATCACCAATTGAACCTAGATTAGTTTTGCCTTCAAGAATTGTCCCTTCTGCATAAACTACTGCAATTCTATCCTTCACTTTAAAGTCACTTTTTCTCTTGTGCCCTTTCACATAATCAGACAATCCAAATACGTTTAATTTGTCATCATCGTCTAATCCAATTTCTGCTTTCATTGCAGCAATCACTTCATCAAAATATGCGACCTTATCTGCAAGACCATAGCTTACAGCATCGGCAGGTTGTCTTATTAAATATTGATCAGCGATGCGCTTTAACTCTTTAGGTGCTACATTTCGAGAAGCGGCTATATCATCAATGAATTCATTATATAGGTCATTAATGTATTCTCTGATTTGCTGCTTATTTTTTGCAGATAATTGTTCAAGTCTATATGGTTCTGTTGCTCCTTTAAAGTCACCAGCATAGTATATCTGCATTTTTATTCCCAACTTTTCTAACATATTTTTATAAAACATGATATTGGCTGCATATCCCTTGAAGTCTATACCTCCTAGAGGGTTTACAAATATCTTATCGGCAGCAGAAGCCAAGTGGTAAGCCCCTTGTGAGTAGTTCTTAGCATAGGCATGAACAAATTTTCCAGACTCTTTAAACTTCTCAATGGACTCTCTTATCTCTGACCTAGTTACCGAGCCTGCTTGTAGCATACTCATATCTAGTAGAATTCCTTTAATGCTACTATCATCACTCGCCTGCTCTATCGCATAAGAAATATCATGAACTCCCCATACATCTTTAGGCTCTAGACTGAATGACTCATTTTCAACATTATTTGTCCTTTCAGGAATTTGACTGTTAAGCTCTATTCTTAGTACTGAGTTTGGTTTTGCTTTAGCGGTTTTATTAAACTTGCTAGCAAATGAAGTGGCACTTACTCCGAATACCATGATTAATGCTAAAATTGCAATAAATACCCCGAGACAAGAAGCAAATGCAAATTTGAAGAACTGTTTCATAAAAAAAAGTGTTGAATTTGATTGTAAATAGGTTTTAACTTATTAACGATAGGCCAAAAATAGGCGTAAATATCACATTTAGTGATTTTTTTAGATAAATCAACCTAAATGATGGATATATAGAGCTAAACAGACTTTTTTACACATCAAATCAATAAACATAAATTTTTGGTACGATTATTGAACCATTAATTGATAATCTTGGCTACTCCCAGCCTATACAAAGCATACTAAAGACCTAAGGTTAATTTTTTTTACAAACAACACTCAGCCTCTAAATTTAGATGCTTGCTATGATCAAACATATCCAATTAATACTATTCTTTAGTATTGCGTTTTGCTTTATTTGTGTACGACCTACATTCGCACAGAATATAGAAATAATCGACGCCGTTCAAGAGCCCTTTACTCCAGAAGCCATAATCAGAAATTATTTTATTGGAGAAGGAGTTGACATACTTGATGTTTCATACGAAGGTATAAATGATGCAACTGGGATTTTTTCGGGAGGAATCCAAGAATTAGGAATTGATCAGGGCATTGTACTTGCTACAGGCAAAGTAGATAGATTTATCAGACCGCACACTAATGAAAGTTCGACCTTGACTTCAGATGAAGATATCGAAAATCAAGAACTTTTAGATATTATCGGCGCTGAACTGCTCAAGGATATTGCATCATATGAAATCACATTTATACCTTCCGCAGATACCATTCAATTTAATTATGTCTTTGCTTCTGAAGAATACCCCGAGTACGTCTGTTCTGAGTTTAATGATGTTTTTGGTTTTTTCATCAGTGGGCCTAATCCAGCTGGTGGACAATATACTTCACAAAATATTGCTATAGTGCCTGGCACAACTAATATTCCCGTTTCTATCAATAGTGTAAATAACGGAATGGCAGGCTCTTCGAGTAATCAATCAGAATGTGCAGCGAATGCAAATTTAAATTTCTCACATCTATACAATGACAACACAAGTGAAAGCTTAATCTTTGATGGAGTACTTTCTCCATTTTCTGCTGCAGCGAAGGTGATCCCATGTGAGACTTATACAATCAAATTTTCCATAGCCGACGTAAATGACTTCTTGAAAGATTCAGCAGTTTTCTTAGAAGGAAGTAGTTTTTCTTCGAATACTGTCGAAGTGAAAGCAGTTACAACAAATGCAAATGGTACTATTGTAGAAGGCTGTGAGAGCGCATCTATAATATTTGAATTGCCTTCTATTTTATCACAAGATGAACAAGTTGAATTTGCGCTTCTTGGTACTGCAGAGAATGGAGTTGACTTTGAAGAGATTCCAGCTACCATTATCATTCCAGCCGGTCAGTCACAAGCAGTGATTGAAATAACTCCCTTAGAAGATAATATTCAAGAAGAAATTGAAAGTCTAGGTGTAATACTCATAAATGGAGCATGTCTCCAAGATACAATTTGGGTAGGTATTGAGGACAATAGTCTGCAAGCTCCAGAAGATCAAGGACCAGTGTACTTATGCGATAACCTACCTGACGAGGTAGACTACACCGTTGCATTCACACCTCCCTCTCCTACAGTATTCAGGAATCAAGAAGAAATAAGAATCGAGCCCACCTTTGAGCCTGTATTTTCGACTATAAATGTTCAAAATGTATTTCCCAGCACTTTGAATCAAACTGATTTTATACAAGTCTGTATAGATGAACTAAGTCATCCTTGGATTGATGATTTGTCCATTTATTTGTTTGGGCCAAACAACCAATTTATCGAACTAACGAGTAAAAACGGTGGCAACGGCGGAAATGGTACAATGACTGATTTTTACATTAATACTTGCTTTACTTTTGATGCAACGAATCTAATTAGCGATCCGAGTTTTACACCTCCTTATATAGGGCAGTATCAACCTGAAGGAGACTGGGACGACTTCTTTGGCAGAAATAGTTTTAAAGTAAATGGGAACTGGCGCTTGATGATGATAGATGATTTTCAAGGGAGTGTAGGCACACTTCATAGTTGGTCAATCCATTTTGGAAATTCGTATGATGTAAACTATAGTTGGAGTCCAAGTAATGGGATCAGCTGTACAGATTGTCCAAATCCTACATTTGACCTCAATACAAGTCAAACTTATACGCTCGATATTGAAGATACTAATGGCTGTTCTTTATCCTATGACGTAAATGTTATAGCAAATGATGCTGTAACACCTAGTCCAACATTATTTTGTGAAAGCACATCTATGGACTCCATTTCTTTTTACTGGGATGAAGTGGTTGAAGCACAATCTTATGAAATTAGAATTAATGGTGGGGCTTGGGAAAATGTTGGTTTAGCATTAGAACATAGATTAGGCGAACTTTCACAAGGAGAGAGTATCAGCATTGAAGTACAAGCTATCGGTGCTTGTGACATTAGCCAGATAAGCACCACCAGCTGCTCTACTGGATCATGTGGTGTAGAATTAATCGAATTCACAACCATAGAGCCTGAGTGCAATATTGAAAACAGCGGATTTATACAAGTTAACGCAACCGGTGGGACTGAACCTTATACTTTTTCTTTTGGTGACGTTCAAAATAATACTGGCATCTTCGAAAATCTAGTTAAAGGAGAGCACATCATTTTGGTGGAAGACGCAAACGGCTGTACTGACGATATTACAATAACAATTCAAGGTAAAGAAGTAATCCTAATTGACGGAATAGTTGATAATATTGAATGTGGAGAAGAAACTGGAAGCATTGATTTGTCAATTAGCGGTGGTTATGGACAGTTAAATATGGTATGGTCTAGCAATTTCACAGGTAATGTCAATGCACTACCCCAAGGCACCTATGAGCTGCAAGTTACAGATGAAAATGGCTGCACTGCTGTACAAGATTTTACAATAAATCAGGTCGCAAACTTTGAAGCAGATTTTGATATTGTACATCCAAAATGTGCAGGAAATAATGATGGATCCATTTCTGTATCAATAGATGATCCAAGTCTCACTGTTGATATCTTATGGAGTAATGGCATGACTGGTACAAACATCCAAAATCTCAGTGAAGGCATTTATCAAGTCATTATTACAAGTGATAGCGATTGCGAACTTACGCGAGAAATAGAACTAATAGGAGCAACTAGTCTAAGCATAGATGTTGCAAAAGAAGACAATTTTTGTTTTGGTGAAACACAAGGATTTATTGCCATTGAAGTAGAGGGAGGCAATGGGCCTTATACTATAAATTGGTCAAACAACTTAGAAGGGAATCAGATCGAAGGACTAAGTAAAGGTACATACACGGCCAACATTTCTGATGTTAATGGGTGTGAATTGATTCAGGATATAGTAATAGAGGAGCCTTTAGAATTGACTGTTGATGAATTGATTACTGAACCTTCATGCATTATCAATACAGGGACTATTGCCATAAATCCAACGGGTGGAACAGCACCTTATATGCTTAGTTTAAACGGTACAGAATTTATCGAACAAACCGAGTTTACAAATTTGTCGCCAGGAGAATATCGATTTGAAGTAATGGATAATTTAGGATGCACTATCGCTAGCGATCAATCCATTTTATTAGAGGCCGCTGAAGACATTAACTTAGTAACTGAATCAACCATAAGCCTAAGCTTAGGAGAATCTGCTCTGCTTACCGCTTTTGTTACTAACCGTAGTGAAAACATTGAGTACGTATGGGAAGGAGTTCAAACTGATAATCTTTCTTGCATTGATTGCCAAAATCCTATTTACACAGGTTTTAATTCCACCTCTTTCACTGTATCTGCATTTGACGATAATGGTTGTCAGGCTGTTGAAAATGTGATTGTTCAAGTAGACAATTCTGCAGATATCTATGTACCAAATGCTTTCTCACCTAATGGGGATGGGTTCAATGAAAAGCTCTCTGTATTTGCTAAATCAGAAATTGTATCAAAAATTGACGCATTCAGTATTTACGATCGTTGGGGAAATCAAGTCTTTTTTGATTCGGAAATGGAACCTAACAATCAAAACCATGGATGGGATGGCGATTTTAGAGGAAAAGCACTAAATCAAGGCGTTTATATATGGAATCTACAATTGACACTTATAGATGGATCAACTAGAGCCCTATCAGGTGATGTCACATTAATAAAATAAAAAATCACTTAAGAATTAAGCATATAAATCACCGTTTGCCTTATTGAATTTTGATTTTTTGGATTTACCTTCTGATAAATCGAATACAAGACCTTTTGCTAAAAATTCTTGATATTTTTTTTCATCGAACTTATATAATCTAGCGGGTCGATGAGCTACACCTTCTTGAACTTCATTTAGGTCAACCAATAAATTCATAGATAAAATTTTCTTCCTGAAATTTCTTTTGTCAAGATTTACCTCTAAAATGGATTCATAGAGATGTTGCAAGTCAGTAAGTGTAAATTTGGATGGCAACAGTTCAAAACCAATAGGCTCAATTCTCACTTTTCTTTTTAATCTTTGATAACAAGATGTAAGAATATTTAAATGGTCAAAAGAAAGTTCTTTGACATTTTTTACGGGCACCCACTCCGCCTCAGCAGCAATACTGGAAGGAAGAACATTATACTCTGCTACAGCTATCAAAGAATAAAAAGCTACAGTAATAACTCTACCACTTGGATGACGATTCAGATCTCCGAAAGTAGACACTTGTTCTAGATAGACATCCTTGATCCCAGTAAGCTCTTCTAATACTCTAACAGCTGCATCATCAAGCGTTTCATTTTCTTTTACAAAGTACCCCGGCAAAGCCCACTTATCCTTATATGGATCTTCTTGTCGTTTGATAAGTAAAACCTTTAGGTCATCCTCATCAAATCCAAAAATGACATTATCAACAGTGAAAGCGCTTTTAAAAAATCTATCTAAAGTCAGCATTGGTATCTATTATGTTTGCAAAAATTGTGATAATTCTGGCTTTTAAAGAATATATTTACCACAACTCGTAACGTAATATATTACAAAATAAATGGAATATATAAATTTAATAAGTGATACCGTAACCAAACCAAGCAAGTCCATGCTAAATGTCATGTTTTCTGCCGAAGTGGGAGATGATGTGTTTGGGGAAGATCCAAGTATAAATGAGCTACAATCCTATGCTGCTCAGCTATTTAACAAAGAGGCCGCATTGTTCTGCCCCTCTGGCACCATGACCAATCAGATCGCAATAAACGTACATACTAGGCCTCTAGATGAAGTGATTTGTGACACTTATTCTCACATTTATCAATACGAAGTTGGTGGTTACAGCTTCAACAGTGGAGTCGGTATCAATCTTATAAAAGGAGAAAACGGAAAAATCACCGCTGATCAAGTAAGATCTGCCATAAAACTTGACTACGACTGGTTACCTAACTCCACCTTAGTCGTTTTGGAGAATACATGTAATAAGGGAGGCGGTAGCTATTATACACAAAATGAAATTGAAACGATTCAGACGGTCTGTAAAGAAAAGGGATTAAAACTTCATCTGGATGGAGCGAGATTGTTTAATGCTCTCGTAGAAACTAAGGAACCTACACAAGACATAGGTAACTGTTTTGACTCCATTTCCATTTGTTTATCCAAAGGACTTGGCGCTCCTGTTGGTTCATTACTTATAGGAGATAATGATTTTATAAAACGAGCAAGAAAAGTCAGAAAAGCGCTTGGTGGCGGAATGCGTCAAGCTGGTTATTTAGCAGCTGCTGGATTATATGCACTAAAGAACAATATTCCTTTATTAAAAATAGATAATGCGAGGTGTAAAGAAATTGGAGAAATCTTAGAAACTCAAGCTTATGTGGAATCCGTTCGCCCAGTTAAATCAAACATTGTAATTTTCGATTTGGCTAATGGAGTAACTTCGGATCTATTTTTAACTTCTTTGATAGAAAAGGGAGTAAAAGCATCCGCATTCGGACCGAGCACCATAAGGTTTGTGACTCATCTAGATATTAGTGAAAGTCAATTTGAAAGGGTAAAGCAGATACTTACTGGGCAGTTCGTTTTTTGATCTCATCGCGAATCTCAGCCGCTTTTTCATAGTCTTCATTAGATAAGACATCGTCAAGCATCGTTTCCAATTCTTCTATAGAATGACCAGCTAAACCTACTACACTTTTGACATCAGCCTTGGTAGACTTTTTCATTTGTTTTGCAGTATCAAGTGCATCATCATTATCTTCTAGAATAACACCAGCGGCATCAAGAATAAACTCGTATGTATAAATAGGGCATTCAAACCTAACTGCCATCGCAAGTGCATCAGAGGTACGTGAATCAATTTCTATTTCTTCACCATCTTTAATACAAATCAATCTTGCATAAAAAATTCCATCTAATAAATTATTTATAACTACCTCTTTGAGTTCGATGTCAAAGGTTTCTAAAGTATCTTTAAATAGATCATGCGTTAACGGACGATTAGGTGTCATCCTTTCCATAGCTACTGCGATAGCTTGCGCTTCAAATCCTCCAATAACTATCGGTAATCTTCTAACTCCTTCTTGCTCTCCAAGCACAACAGCATAGTTATGCGATTGGGTAACACTATGTGATAAGGCAACTATATCTAAAGGGACTTTTTTCATACTGGTATTCGCTTGTGCGACAAAATTTAATTGTGAGTTGAACCATTGGCTCAACTCACAATAGTATAAAGATACTTAATTCTTTAAATAAAGTATATTAATTATTATTGGCTTTAAATTCTTTCAAGGCGGCATTTAATCTCGGTACAACGTCAAATAAATCACCTACGATCCCATAATCTGCATTCTTAAAAAATGGAGCTTCTGGATCTTTGTTGATAACTACAATAACCTTGCTAGAACTTACACCTGCGAGATGTTGGATAGCACCTGATATACCTATCGCAAAATATAGATTAGGTCTAATAGCAACACCCGTCTGTCCTACATGCTCATGATGAGGTCTCCACCCCGTATCCGCAACTGGTCTACTACAAGCAGTAGTAGCACCTATATTCTCTGCTAGCTCTTCAATTATTCCCCACTTGTCTGGACCGCCCATTCCTCTACCAGCAGATACTACTAGCTCTGCTTCTGGAAGTGGAACAGTACCAGAAACTGTTTTTCTTTCTTTTACAGTTACCTTTGAATCTTCTATTTGTAAACTCACTGACTCAGGAGAAACATCTGAACCAATAATTTCTGGTTGGATACTGTTTCCCATCACTGAGATAATCTTTACCTCTGTATCTAAGGTAAAAGAAGCTATTCCTTTTCCACTAAATACATTCTTTTCTACAACAAATCCATTAGAAACTGAAGGAATAGATTTTGCTCCAGAGATAACACCTGCATCCATTCGAGCAGCAAGTCTACCAACGATTGATTTTCCTGTAGAGTTGTGACCAATGATAATCACCTTTGCACCCACTTTTTCTGCGACTTGCCCTAAAGCAGATGTATATGTTTGGCTATCAAAATTTTCTAAGGCTGCATCTGCAGTAGTTAGAACTTTATTAGCTCCATACTGCCCAAGAGTAGCTGCAGCATCCGTCTCTCCAATCACTAAAGCTGTGCATTCGCAGGAAAGTAAATCAGCTACTTTTCTTCCGTATGTTACTACTTCTAAAGTTGCTTTTTTGAATTTACCAGCATTTTGTTCAGCTAATACTAATACCATAATATATCGATTTTCTTAATTCTTAAATAACTTTAGATTCTTCGTGCAACATCCTCACTAGTTCCTTCATGTTCTCAGGATCGATCATTTTTATAGATCTATCCTTGGGAACGACTTTATATTCTGTTACTTTTTCTTTATCGTCAGCAGCTTCTGCTGCAACCACCGCTAAAGGCTTTTTCTTAGCCATCATAATTCCTCTCATATTAGGAATTCTCTGTTCTGCCATACCTTTTGCTGCACTTACAACAAATGGGGTTTGTACTTCAACGACTTCTGTTCCTCCTTCTATATCTCTGTTAAGTGTTGCTGCGTTACCGTTTAATTCTAGCGTAGTCGCATATGAAATATAAGGGAGACTAAGTAACTCTGCGATCATCCCTCCAACAAGAGAACCGTTATAGTCTATTGATTCTTTTCCCGTAAATATGATGTCGAAGTTTTGACTTTTTGCATAAGCTGCTATTTGCTTTGCTACAAATAGCGCACTTGTAGGTTCTGCATCAATCCTCACAGCTTCTTTTGCTCCGATCGCTAAACCTTTCTTAATAACTGCATCATTGGCAGCAGGTCCAACATTTATCAAAGTGACGTCGCCTCCGTTAGCTTCTGTGATTTCAAGCGCTCTAACTAAAGCATACCACTCATCGTATGGATTCATGATAAAAGAAACACCATTTGTATCAAACTCTGTGTTATTGTTCACAAAGTTTATATTCGCTGTTGTTTCAGGCGTTTTGCTTACGCAAACTAGTATTTTCATATTATTACTATTGATTATTCAATCATAACACTATATGATTAAATAGGTTCTTTCAAAATTCGCTCAAAGATAAAATTTTACTAATATTAAGTTTATTATTCAAGCGAAAATTCGCCAAGGTCAACTTTGACCTATTTTCTTTAATAACAACGTGATTATGAATAGATTGGAGCAATTGCAAGCCATGTTACAAGAAGATCCGAAAGACTCATTTTTAATATTTGCTATTGCCAAAGAGTATGAAAAAGTTGGTGATCTAAATCAAGCTATTACTTATTACGAAAAGGTTGTCAAAAACGATTCAAACTATACAGGTGTTTATTATCACCTAGGAGCCGCTTATGCCGAAAATGGTCGCAAAGAACGGGCCATTGAGATCTATAATGATGGAATTGGAATTTGCAAAGAAGTAGGTGATCAACATGCACTAAGCGAACTAAAGTCTGCACTAATGAATTTGGAGATAGAATAAGATAGCTCTAAACAAGATATTCTCCCGAAAACACTTTAGTAGCTTTACCTATTAGCCAAATATTTTCGAATACCATCTCCGTTTTTGCATGAAAACTAACTGCTAAGTCTCCTCCTTTGGTAGAAATGTCTATTCGGTGCTCGCCGATTTTCTTTTTGGTATATATAAAATAAGCTATGGCTGCTGCTGTAACTCCAGTACCACAGGACAAGGTTTCGTCTTCTACACCCCTTTCATAAGTGGCTACTGCTATTTTGTCGTCCTGAATTTCAACGAAATTCACATTGATTCCTTTTTCTTTAAATTCATCGGAATATCTAATAGCCTCCCCTTGAGACTTAATATCAATGTCGTCTAAATCTTCTACAAAAATAATGTAGTGAGGAGATCCTGTATCCAGGATAAAGTACCCATCACCACTATGGATGTCGTTTACATTATTCATTTTTAGAGAAACAGAACCATCTTTATTGTGCTTAGAAAGATGAATGCCATCAATAGCCATAAAGGTATTTTCTCCAGTGGCGGCTCCAATCTGACTTGCAAAAGCGGTAATACAGCGACCTCCATTACCGCACATACTACTGGTTCGTCCATCAGCATTGAAATAAATCATTTCGTAATCGTGAAGAGAATGATTCTCCAATAAAATCAAACCATCAGCACCTATACCAAACTTACGATCACAAATACGTTGGATAGTCTTTATGTCATTTTGATCAACATATACATGTTCACGTTGGTCAATCAGAACAAAATCGTTACCTGTTCCTTGATACTTTGTAAAGGGTATATTCATTTCTTTATTTAGTGGATTCTATGATATCTAGGTCTTCATTAGGAGTCAAAGGTACACCTAACATTTTGGATCTGACAATTGCAAAGATTAAGAAAAAGAGAATAAGCGCTAGACCGATATAGGAAAACTTCCATCCCCAAATATTTCCGAGGTAATGCTTATCAGGGTCTTCTTCTTCTATTTGGTCTTTCATATAGCTTAATTCAGAATTAAATATTATTACCAGATGTAAAATTACGGTAATCTATGTAAAAACATATTTTTGCAATGCCTTATATATAGACAAGATATTGATCTAAGTTTACGTTCTATTGAAGGACAATGGACTAGCGCTGTGCAGTAGTCCCGAGCTTGCCTCGGGAGACTCGAAGCGCAGCGGAGAGGCCGAGTGAATAACGAGCTACGAAACATAGCGACCCTGATGTAGCTCTTGCGAAATCAGGGTAGGCCCCAGAATGTTATCAGAGATGCAATAAAGTCTATTAAATGGCATAATGATTGAATATCAATATATTATAAATAAATTTTTACTTATATGCGAAAATATGGATTAATCATAGCTTGCTCAATTCTGAGTGCAATTGTATCCGTATTGGTGTATAAGATGCTAGAGGAGCCCAAAACCATTATTTATAGACCAAATGCTTCTCCTACGCTCACTTCTAGCAATTTCGGAGGACCGAATAATGCCGGTGGATATCCGCATAGACCCTTTATATCTTCTTCGCCTACAGATTTTACTAGTGCAGCTGATGCCGTCGCTCCTGTGGTGGTTAACATAAATGCGATAGACAATAGACGATTTTGGGAGTCCTCCCAGAATTCAACTGGGTCGGGGGTAATCATTTCGGCAGACGGATACATAGTGACCAACAATCACGTCATAGAGGATGGAGATAAGTTTGAAGTGACGCTATATGACAAATCTGAGTTTGAGGCTACTTTGGTCGGAAAAGATCCATCAACAGATCTGGCTTTACTAAAAATAGAAAGAGAGGTTGAGGTACCACATCTACCTTTTGGAAATTCTGATTCGCTTCGTGTCGGAGAATGGGTATTGGCAGTGGGAAATCCATTCAACCTGAGTACCACTGTCACTGCTGGTATAGTAAGTGCCAAAGGCAGAACAATCGATATCCTTCAAGGAAAAAATACTATAGAATCTTTTATCCAAACTGATGCTGCCATCAATCCAGGGAATAGTGGTGGAGCACTAGTAAATACAAATGGAGAACTTGTCGGCATCAATACTGCTATCATAACGAGAACGGGTAGATACGAAGGATATTCATTTGCTGTTCCTGTCAACCTAGTAAGTAAAGTAATCAATGATCTGAAAGATTTTGGTGTGGTACAAAGAGGATTGCTTGGTATAGATATGATGGAAGTGAATAGCAGTATAGCTGAAAATCTAGGTTTGGCAGAAATAAAAGGCGTCTATATAAAACGTGTAGAAGCTGGTAGTGGTGCTGATGAAGCTGGTCTGAGAGAAGATGATGTGTTGCTCTCTATTAACGGCAAGGCTATAGAATCAGCTCCTAGTTTATCGGAATTCATTGGAATGCAAAGACCTGGAAATACACTAAATATTGAATTCCTGAGAAATGGAAAAGTAAAACAAGTGGATGTATTGCTAAGAAATGAAAACAATACAACTGAATTTGTCACCTTAGATGTGAACGAATTTGACGTACTTCAGGATATTGGATTTGAGCTAAGAGAATTGAGTAAAGATGAAAAGCTTCGTCTCAATATTGAAGGCGTAATGGTTAAAAGTGTTTATAAAGGTAGTCCCATCGCGCGTACGAATATGGATCCAGGGTTTATCATCACTAAAGTAAATGATTCGGTGGCAAACAATATTGAAGAGGTAGTTGATCTAATCAACGCTGCTGAAGACAAAGTTATGCTAGAGGGGCTGTACGAACATTTTTCAGGAGATTACTTTTATGCTTTTAAAAAGTAAGCTAGTCTTTGATTTTTACATTTGTACTTTGCGCCCACAGTTCCTTTCTTTTATCTAAGTAATCATTTTCTATTAGCGGGAATAGATAACAAAAAATTCAAACCAGATAGCTATTTTTGTACATGGGAAAAAATGACCTTAATGCCAGCATCAATCAAGATGAGAACAAATTAGGAGTAAGTCGAATGCAACGCAGGTTGGAACGAATATACTTAGGTGGCGGTAAAACTAAAATAGAAAAGCAACATAGTAAAGGAAAACTCACAGCACGAGAACGTATAGATTATCTTATTGATGATAATTCATACTTTTTTGAATTGGGTGCATTTGCTGGTTTCGAAATGTACAAAGATCATGGCGGGGCCCCCGCAGGAGGAGTTGTGATGGGTCTAGGATATATATCTAATCGTATGTGCATGATCGTTGCCAATGATGCAACTGTGAAAGCTGGAGCTTGGTTTCCTATCACAGGAAAGAAAAATTTGCGTGCTCAAGAAATAGCTATTGAAAACAAAATCCCTCTAGTTTATCTAGTAGATAGTGCTGGTGTATACCTTCCAATGCAAGATGAGATTTTTCCCGACAAAGAACACTTTGGCCGAATCTTTAGAAACAACGCAGTTATCTCCTCCAAAGGTATTCCTCAAATAGCGGCTATCATGGGCAGCTGTGTGGCTGGAGGAGCATACTTGCCTATCATGTCTGATGAGGCCTTAATAGTAGAAGGAACTGGGTCCATCTTTTTAGCTGGACCATATCTGGTAAAGGCTGCTATAGGAGAAACTGCAGATAAGCAAACCTTAGGTGGCGCGGTCACTCAAAGTAGTATCTCCGGGGTTACAGACTATATCATGAAGGATGATAAGGAATGTCTAGATACCATCAAAGACCTAGTAAGCAAAATGGGTAAAATGGATCACGAAGGATTCAATCGTATAAAAGCAAAACAACCAAAACTAGCCGTAGAAAAAATTTATGAAAACTTCCCAGCAGAGTCCACAAAACCTTACAAGTCTTTGGACATCCTAGAAAGTATTGTTGATGAAGGAAGTATCACTGAATATAAACAAACCTATGGGAAGACTATCATTTGTGCTTATGCACGCATTGATGGCTGGTCTGTAGGTATAGTTATGAACAACAGAGAAGTGGTTAAAAGTGCCAAAGGGGAGATGCAATTTGGAGGAGTCATCTATTCTGATAGTGCTGATAAGGCGACTCGTTTTATTTTAAACTGCAATCAGAAAAAAATCCCTTTAGTCTTTATGCAAGATGTTACTGGATTTATGGTAGGGACTAGATCAGAACACGGTGGCATTATTAAGGATGGCGCTAAGCTGGTAAATGCAGTAAGTAACTCTACAGTGCCAAAATTCACAGTAGTGATGGGTAACAGTTATGGTGCTGGAAATTATGCTATGTGTGGCAAAGCCTATGATCCAAGAATGATTGTAGCATGGCCTACTGCTAAAATAGCGGTGATGGGTGGAACACAAGCAGCAAAAGTATTGACGCAGATCCAAGTGGCGTCCTTAAAAAACAAAGGTAAAGCCCCAGATGAAGCAGCAGAGAAAAAGCTATTTGAAGAAACAAAAGCTAGGTACGATGAACAGACTACAGCTTACTATGCGGCAGCGAGACTTTGGGTAGATTCAATTATTGACCCAAAAGAAACAAGGCAGTTCATTTCTTTAGGTATTGAGATGGCAAATCACTGTAAGGTAGAGAAATTTAATGTCGGTGTAATCCAGACATAAATTCACTTCACTTAAAGAGAGCTTAATTTGGTTGGGTATATTGGTTTTATTATAAAGAATGCTTCAATGTTGGTTACTATTATTGAATAGTAACCAAGTTTTCTGAAGCAACTTGAGTCAAGTCAACTATGACATTAATTCCATAAATAATCCCTACCCAAAGTACGATCGAAGCCACAAGGCCAAAGAACGCACCTTTGATAAAAGATGGTCGCATTTCTTGTAATTTTACTATTTTTTCCACGATAACTGGTTTTGGTTTGTAATCGTGACATGTAATATGGGATCTTACAATTATTTCGCTGGCCTCAATATAGAAAAACTTTTCTGATATAATAAATCAATTTAGCAAAATTTTAATTTATTGAAACCACATATACAAGTATAAACACCTTTACATTTGAAAAGGTTATATATTTTATATTGAAAATTATCTGCAATACCAATTACAAACTCGGCGGTATTTCCCTCAGGTAAGCGATGAGTTGTACATATGCATAATACGAAAGATTTGCTAGAGATAGCTAACTCACTCATAGTCAATGATGTAGATTAAAAAAGGGAACATCCAAAGGAAGTTCCCTGAATCTCGCACGAGGCGAAATCAAAATTGGATTAGTATGAATTCTTTAATTTGAATCTTCTGTACCTGGATTCAGGTATGTTCTTTTAACTCTAGAATTTAAACCTTGGTTTTCTGTGTTGAAATCAGATAGTTGAAATAGGAGACTGAGTAGTCTATCTGAGACTGGTCTTAAAGACCCTGGAACGAATTTATTCGATGTCATGGATAATGGATTATAATTTTCAATAGCAGTACCCAACTAAAATACGGATATAAAACCATAAAATCAAGGCACTATAACAACAAAACCGGGGAAAAAATAGTAAAAATGCGAAATATTACCTTTATGACGAGATCTAAGTCAAAAAGTAACACAATCAAAATGAGTTATTTAAACAAATCCCAAATTTGATCTTTTGGAAGAGGAGCTGTAATCGTAATTTTCTCTTTCGTCGTCGGGTGGTCAAATTCTAATACTCTACTGTGAAGATGGATTGTAGCATCAGGATTTGGTAGCGTAAAGCCGTATTTCAAATCTCCTTTGACAGGGCAACCGATATGTCCTAGTTGAGCACGGATCTGATGTGATCGACCTGTAAGCAGATTTATTTCCATCAAAAAGTGTCCTGCCAATCTTCCAATCACCTTATAATCTAGCCTTGCTTCCTTGTAGGTAGTGTTGTTTTTTCCTTTTCGGTCAATAACATTGGAAGTATTCTTTTTAGGGTCTTTCTTGATAAAGTGCTTCAATTGTCCAGACAAGTCATGGGGTGATTTATTGGTAATAGCCCAATAGACCTTTTTGACAGATCTCTTTTTAAATTGTTCATTCATCCTTGCCAAGCCCTTAGACGTTTTAGCGAATAGGATGGCACCACTTACTGGTCGATCTATACGGTGGATAACCCCTAAAAAAACATTGCCAGGCTTTTTATGCTTTACCTTTATCCAGGCTTTCACAAACTCTGTCAGAGGCGTATCCTTAGTATCATCTCCATGCACCAACCATCCTGCCGGCTTATTGACAGCAATAAGATGGTTGTCTTCATACAATACTTTGACTAAGTTTATATCTAATTTCATAGAGTGGACTATTGTGCAAAATTAAGTTTAATCTTGGACTTCAAAACGTTTATCTTTATCCGATACAAAAAATCTTATGCAAATAAATTTAGGATTCTCTACTTGCCCCAATGACACCTTCATGTTTGATGCCATGGTCAATCATAAAATTGACACCAAAGGATTTACCTTTAATCGTACGATGGCGGATATCAAAGATTTGAATCAAAAGGCTTTTGATGGCATTTTGGACCTTACCAAGCTCAGCTATCATGCCTACGCTTATTTGAGAGACGAATATATTTTGCTAGATTCAGGTTCTGCTCTTGGGCATAATTGTGGCCCACTATTGATCAGCAAAAACAAAATGGAGCCTCAAGATTTAGTAGGCAAAAGTGTAGCGATACCTGGAAAATACACCACGGCTAACCTACTCTTCTCCATAGCTTATCCGCACTTGGTAGATAAAAAAATTATGCTTTTTTATGAAATTGAAAACGCCGTTTTGTCTGGAAAGGTAGATTTAGGCCTAATCATCCATGAGAACAGATTTACATATCAAGAGAAAGGCTTACACAAGGTGATGGATCTTGGCTCCTACTGGGAAGATTCGTATCACTACCCTATCCCTCTTGGCGGTATTGCTGCTAAGCGAAGCTTGGGGCAAGAGAAAATCAAAGCCTTGAGCCAAATTTTATCAGAATCAGTCCAATATGCCTTTGACCATCCTACAGAGTCTGAAAAATTCGTACTTGAACATGCGCAAGAAATGGAGCTGGATGTGGTGAAGCAACACATCGATCTGTATGTAAATCAATATTCTATCTCGCTTGGGGATAAAGGTAGAGAAGCAGTAAAAAAGCTATATCAAGTCGGAGCAGATAAGGGCTTATTTACTAGATATGATAATTCTATTTTTGTATCCTAAGTTTGGCTTTAAACTCAAAATAAACCATACCTTTAGGTGCCAAAATAATTACTTTATAATCAAAATATCCAATATGATAATAGGGGTTCCAAAAGAGATAAAAAACAATGAAAATAGAGTTGCCCTCACTCCTGCTGGAGCATTCGAGCTAGTGCGTGATGGACACAAAGTCTTCATTCAAAAAACTGCTGGTGCAGGCAGTGGATTCAGTGACACTGACTACAAAAAAGCAGGTGCAAAAATTTTACCTACTATCGAATCTGTCTACAAAAAAACAGAGATGATAATTAAGGTAAAAGAACCTATCAAATCTGAATATAAATTGATAAAAGAAAATCAGTTATTATTCACTTATTTTCACTTTGCATCACACAAGCCACTAACTACTGCAATGATTAAGTCTAAGTCAGTTTGTCTTGCCTATGAGACAGTAGAACTACAAGATAGATCCTTGCCTTTATTAGTGCCTATGTCAGAGGTTGCTGGTCGTATGTCCATACAACAAGGCGCCAAGTATTTAGAAAAACCACTAAAGGGTAGAGGAATATTATTAGGTGGTGTACCAGGAGTTCCACCAGCCAAAGTAATGGTACTAGGTGGAGGTGTAGTAGGAATGCAAGCTGCTAAGATGGCGGCAGGTCTAGGAGCATCTGTTACTATCTTTGATATAAACCTCGATAGGCTTAGATATTTAGAAGATATTATGCCAGCTAATGTTACTACGATGTATTCAAATGAATATAACATCAGACGCTTGATCAAAAATCATGATCTCATTATTGGTGCAGTACTAATACCTGGAGCAAAGGCACCCAACTTGATCACCAAGAAAATGTTGAAAGATATGCGACCTGGGACTGTTTTAGTTGATGTCGCAGTCGACCAAGGAGGGTGCTTTGAAACCACTAAACCTACTACGCACAAAGATCCTATTTATGTGATAGATGATGTAGTGCATTACTCTGTTGCAAATATGCCAGGAGCCGTTCCTTACACTTCGACAATAGCCTTAACCAATGCTACCCTGCCTTATGCGCGCAAACTTGCTAACATGGGATGGAAAAAAGCATGTAAGGCTGATGAAAGCTTAAAGAAAGGACTTAACATAATCCATGGAGACATCGTATATAAAGGCGTGTCTGATACCTTCAAAATGAAGTACCATGATGTCGAAAAATACCTATAAAATATAAATCTATGTTAGTGGAAAACACCTACGATTCAAAGTCATTAATAGCATTAGAAGATAAGCATGGTGCTCACAATTATCACCCTTTACCTGTAGTACTTTCCAAAGGAGAAGGTGTGTATGTGTGGGACGTGGAAGGAAAAAAATATTTTGACTTTTTGTCTGCTTATTCTGCAGTCAATCAGGGTCACTGCCACCCTCGTATCATCAATGCACTGAAAGAACAAGCAGAAAAGTTAACCTTGACTTCAAGAGCTTTCTACAACGATTCTTTGGGGCCTTATGAAAAATATGTCACAGAGTACTTTGGATACGATAAAGTACTACCTATGAATACAGGTGTGGAGGCAGTAGAGACTGCGCTTAAAATTTGCCGGAAGTGGGCTTATGAAAAGAAAGGCATTCCGGTTAATCAAGCCAAGATCGTTTTTGTAAATAATAATTTTCATGGACGTACTATGGCGATCATTTCTGCCTCAGTAGATCCTACCAGTACTACTGGTTTTGGACCATATATGCCTGGGTATATATTGATTCCTTATAATGATGTAGAGGCCCTCGAAGAGGTAGTCAAAAACGACCCTAATATCGCTGGCTTTATAGTAGAACCCATCCAAGGAGAAGCAGGTGTATTTGTTCCTGATGAGGGATATCTCAGCAAGTGCAAAGCAATTTGTGAAGCGCATAATGTCTTGGTGATAGCAGACGAAGTGCAGACCGGCATTGCACGTACAGGTAGACTGTTAGCTACTTGTGGCAACTGTGATTGTAAAGGACATTGCGAAAACAAACCAGAGGTGAAACCTGATATTTTGATCCTTGGTAAAGCACTCTCTGGAGGCGTTTTTCCAGTATCTGCGGCCTTGGCTGACAATCATATTATGGAATGTATTCGTCCAGGCGAACATGGTTCTACTTTTGGCGGTAACCCATTGGCATGTGCAGTTGCGATCGAAGCCCTGGAAGTAATAAGAGACGAAAAATTAGCTCAGAATGCTGATGCCCTAGGTCAAATATTTAGAGCTCGCATGAATGCAATAAAAGAAAAAACTGATCTAATAACGCTGGTTCGAGGCAAAGGACTTTTGAACGCAATTGTGATCAATGATACTGAAGATAGCAGTACAGCATGGGATCTATGCGTCGCTTTATCCAAAAATGGCTTGCTAGCTAAACCAACTCACGGAAATATTATCCGTTTTGCACCACCTTTAGTTATGGATGAAGAGCAATTAGAAGCTTGTTGTGATATTATTGAAAAAACAATCTTAGCTCATACTGCTTAGGATATTTTGGGCTGCCCTTGATCTGACCTTACCAGGATCAGATCAAGGTCGGACCATCCGCTACTACTCCGCAGTCTGTAGCCCTATTCAGGATAGCATCCTCTAGTATTCTCTACTCGCTCATCCGTCGTGGATGCTTCCTTCATGAGGGCTACATCCTACTCCATACCGCTTCTACTCCTCAGCCATAAAGACAATTTATTTTGAATTTTTAAGTTAAAACTAGGTACTTACTTTGGTTCTACTCATAAACTAGACTTTAAATTCACACATGTTTAATATAAATTATATCTTGGTTAGTATGAAAATGCCAACATCACTAATTTACATAGTCTTCATCGCTTTATTTGCCAGCTCCTGCTCGTCTGATTTCTATATGCCCAGACAGTCCAATTTGCTTATACTCGAAAATAAAAATGATCTAAAAGCTTCTTTGTCTTATAACCATGCTCAAGTAGCTTATGGACTTACCAATACTATTGGGCTTAAGGCAGACTACAGCTTTCTGAGACAAGAACAAGCAAGAAATGATCGTAGACAGTTAATGGGTAATGCCGGGATTGGCTTTTCTACCAACAAAGTAATACCAGCACTTATTACAAAGGTTCCTAAATTAAATTCTCATCCTAAGCTATGTTTAATAGGTGCGGAAATCTACGGTAACTACGGGATAGGTAGGATCTCAACTACTTCGAAACCAGAATTTTTCGGCGGTGGTTTTTCGCCTTCTCAAGGATCCAAGACATTCGAAGCCAACTTGCTGAATCCAAATATTAGTGCCCAAGTTTACTGGCAGACAAGATCCTTGACATTAAATTTTGGTATGCGTTATGGCTGGCTTTATTATTTTGATGCTAGTGGATTTGGAGACTTTACGGTCAGAGAGCTAGAATTGGCTTCCTCTATAGTTGAAGATTCACCCGTAACGGTTCTGAATTATGACCTTCAGGTATCAAAAGGAAATGATATAGTAGAAACTTTTGCTCAAGTAACTTGGAGTGGATCAGCTAATCCGCTCATAGATCAAAGAGCTTCATTTTCCTTCGGCCTGAAAATGAATATCCCTAAACTGCTAAATAGTATAAAGCGTATAAAGTAGGGTTTTAGAGGGATTTAAAAAGTCTACTTTGAATGTGTTTATTTACTACTCATAAATATATACATTCATATATTCGCCTTGTTGTTCACTTTCGTACAAATAGAAAGGTAGCTTTAAAGGGATTCCTGCCCATTCATCAATTGAAATTTGATCAAACGCTTCAAACAATAATAAGCAAGTTTTAAAACGGTAAGCATTCAATAGATTTTGATATAGTTGTGAATGCCAAATATCTTCATCTATTTCAAACTCTTCCATTATTTCATCTAAAGAAATTCTAGGACTCCACAATGCTTCGTAGTCTATTTTACACTTATCATTGTTTAGACTGTTTTCATAATTATATTCAAAACGTTTCGACTCCTCAAGTATTGGAAAATCACCTGTACCAAATGCTCCTAGAAATGCATAGGGATGAAAACTGTACATTAAAAATAAAACCTGTGTTTGGAAAGTGACGCCTTCCTCTTTTACTGTTTCAGCGAGCAAGGATATGCATTCTCGAATATCAGTCACAAAGCCTCCAACTATAGAATCGTGATTCAATTCTAAATTTGCAACAGCGTTCCTTAGTGACTCATTTAGTTCCTTACTCTCTTTGGCAGCATTAAATCGCTGCATTTCCTCAGCTCGCCACATAGATCTAATGGCCTTAATATCGAAATCATATACCTCAGGATTAGAACTTAATAATTCATCGATAATATCCTTGAATGATATTTGAGCAATCTTATCAAAGTTGATTTGGTAAAGACGTTCTAAATTTTTCTTGATTTGCTTTTTCACTATGTTAGTTTTGTTCTTGTTGACTAGCTAAAGTAAAGTTGAAGATAGTTGGTTTTTAGTGCTTTGCTTTTCTAGAAAAGTAATTAATTCTAAAATAGCTTTGTTGACTATTTTTTCTTTTCTTCAAGGTAAGAAATATGTTTGCTGTCGTCCTGTCTGGACTTATTTTTATTTCTATTTTGAATAGGGTTGCACCCTATCCTTTAAGCTTTGCTCCCGCTGGGAGTCTAAAATTATCCTCAATATTAAGATGCTTGGTTTTTGTTGCTTTGCATTTTCAGTAAAGAAATCAATCCCAGAAACGGCCCGATAGCCAGCAGCATAAATATAGCTTTAGAATTGGTATACTGAACGAGAGAATTGATCAGTTGAATACTGACTACTGAAATCGCGTAACCAATACAATTGACAATAGTCAAGGCTGTTCCTTTTATTTCTGGAGTGGCGCTCTGTGCTACCAAGGTTGAAAACATGGGAGAATCTGCAACAACTGACATCCCCCAAATAAGTATTAAAGCAATAAATAAAGAAAAGGAGTTCATCTCAAATATTATTGGGAAGACCAGACAACATAATCCAGAGATTGTGAGTGCTATGATGGCGATTCGCTTAGCATCCATTCTAGCTGTAAGACTGCCGCTGAGAAAGCATGCTAAAGCACCAGCACCAATAATAAAAAATGACCATAAGGGAACATTCAGTTCTATTGTCTGGTTTGCTGCATTAAAGGCAGTTAGAATAAAAGGTACGAATGCCCAAAATGCATACAATTCCCACATATGTCCAAAGTAACCAAAGGCGGAATGTCGAAATTTTTCATTTTTAAAAATGGTGGCGAAAGCAGATAAT